>NZ_JWGX01000013.1:0-135587 GCF_000813075.1 Shewanella sp. ECSMB14102 | reverse complement strand
CTCACTGTTTAGACTCTGTGATAAGAGTGCAGGTTTTACTAAACGCTGCAAAATGTGGCATCCCCTAAGGGATTCGAACCACGGTTACCGCCGACTCTCTACCCAGAGAAAGTGGGCGCTGTCCTAGGCCTCTTGGCTAAGCCAACCCCGGACTCACTGTTTAGACTCTGTGATAAGAGTGCAGGTTTTACTAAACGCTGCGAAAATGGCATCCCCTAGGGGATTCGAACCCCTGTTACCGCCGTGAAAGGGCGGTGTCCTAGGCCTCTAGACGAAGGGGACCCCGGACTCACGTTTAGACTCTGTGAAAGGAGTACAGGTTTTGCGAAACACTGCAAAATGTGGCATCCCCTAAGGGATTCGAACCACGGTTACCGCCGACTCTCTACCCAGAGAAAGTGGGCGCTGTCCTAGGCCTCTAGGCTAAGCCAACCCCGGACTCACTGTTTAGACTCTGTGATAAGAGTGCAGGTTTTACTAAACGCTGCGAAAATGGCATCCCCTAGGGGATTCGAACCCCTGTTACCGCCGTGAAAGGGCGGTGTCCTAGGCCTCTAGACGAAGGGGACCCCGGACTCACGCTTTAGACTCTGTGATAAGAGTACAGGTTTTACTAAACACTGCAAAAATGGCATCCCCTAGGGGATTCGAACCCCTGTTACCGCCGTGAAAGGGCGGTGTCCTAGGCCTCTAGACGAAGGGGACCCCGGACTCACGCTTTAGACTCTGTGATAAGAGTACAGGTTTTACTAAACACTGCAAAATTGGCATCCCCTAGGGGATTCGAACCCCTGTTACCGCCGTGAAAGGGCGGTGTCCTAGGCCTCTAGACGAAGGGGACCCCGGACTCACGCTTTAGACTCTGTGATAAGAGTACAGGTTTTACTAAACACTGCAAAATTGGCATCCCCTAGGGGATTCGAACCCCTGTTACCGCCGTGAAAGGGCGGTGTCCTAGGCCTCTAGACGAAGGGGACCCCGGACTTAAGCATTTAAACTCTGCTTAAAAAGAGCTGATTGAGAGTAGTTGGTGGAGCTAGACGGGATCGAACCGTCGACCTCTTGCATGCCATGCAAGCGCTCTCCCAGCTGAGCTATAGCCCCAAGCTATCTCTCATTACATTTGAGTGTACTGCCAGCAACTTGCTGCCCTGTGTCTCAACTGCGAGGCGCATTCTATGCAGCACACCCAAATGTGTCAACGCCTTTTTTAGGAATTTATTCTGGCTGCTACAAATTCAACCGCTTTGGAGATTCTTTGCTCGCAACGAGCTTTCCCAATGAGAAATAAGGTTAAATCCACAGCAGGAGATTGGCCCGCACCAGTTACGGCAACCCGTAAAGGCATACCGACTTTACCCATTCCCACCTCAAGCTCGGCCGCTGTTGACTCAATGGCATTGTGAATCGCTTCCACGGTCCACTCAGGCAAAGCCGCCAACTTCTGCTGCACCCGTTGCAAGGGCTCCAATGCGACCCCGCGCAAGTGCTTCTTGGCCTGCGCTTCATCAAACGCCTCGAAGTCTTCATAGAAGTAGCGGCTGGAAGCAGCCATCTCTTTAAGTGTCTTGCTGCGCTCTGCCAATGCAGTAACGATTTCAGCCAGGGCCGGGCCATTACTGGTATCTATCTGCTGATCACGCATATGCCATTCAAGGAAACCGGCCACATATTCTGGATCCAGCGACTTCATATAGTGCTGGTTCAACCAAATCAGCTTCTCGGTATTGAATGCCGAAGCCGCCTTATTGATATCGTCCAATTTGAAGAACTGCTTCATCTCCTCCAGTGAGAAGATCTCCTGATCGCCATGGGACCAGCCCAAACGCACCAGATAGTTCAGCAATGCTTCCGGCAAATAACCGTCATCACGATACTGCATTACGCTCACGGCGCCGTGACGCTTGGAAAGCTTGGCACCATCGTCACCCAGGATCATGGATACGTGGGCATACTCAGGAACAGGTGCACCCAGGGCCTTAAGAATGTTGATCTGTCTTGGAGTGTTGTTGATATGGTCTTCACCGCGAACCACGCAAGTGATACCCATATCCCAGTCATCAACCACCACACAGAAGTTATAGGTAGGTGTACCGTCGCTGCGGGCAATGATCAGATCATCCAGTTCTTCGTTGGCAATTTCAATCCGGCCACGAACATGATCATCAAAAACCACGCTGCCTTCCTGGGGATTTTTGAAACGTACTACATATGGTTCATCTGTATCACGGGGAGCGGCATCACGGCAGCAACCATCATACTTCTGACGTTCACCCTTGGAGGCCTGCTCTTCACGCAGAGCTTCAATGCGCTCACGAGAGCAATAACACTTGTAAGCCGTGCCCTCTTTCAGCATCTGAGCAATGATCTCGTTGTAACGATCGAAGCGTTTGGTCTGATAATAAGGACCTTCGTCCCAATTCAGGCCCAACCATTCCATCCCTTCCAGAATGGCATCAACCGCCTCCTGAGTAGAACGCTCAAGATCCGTATCTTCGATACGCAGCACAAACTCGCCATTATTGGCACGGGCGTGCAACCAGGAGTATAGAGCCGTACGGGCACCGCCCACATGAAGAAAGCCGGTAGGGCTGGGAGCAAAACGCGTCTTGGTGGTCATAATTGAACACTAACCTTAAGAATAAACGCCTGCCAGGCAGGCAAATGAAAAGTGCGCATATTCTAGCAGCCTAACCCTACAGGGGAAAAGGGCTCTGGCCGACAGTCACAAGATAGATATTGCGGTCCTGACTTGCTCAGCTATGACATGACATGCACAAGGCAGGCTCAGATCATCACCCTAGGCTGTAATACCATTGCTTCTTTCACACTGACTAAATTTTCAACTACGCTTCAGGGAAGCATCTTTTTTGTGGAGCAGAGGCTATGACAGGAATCAGTCAATCGGCTTCCCTCGCCAGCATTGCGGCCTATTTGAAGCACACCAACGACTATGACGAACAAACCGCACAAAAAGAAGCCAGAGAAGTGATGCATAACCTGGTGACCATGCGTCAGAAAGGCTTTATTACCGGCTGGTACTTTGACGAACAGGGTCACCTGGAACTGCTGCCCAGTGACGCCGTCCTCAAGCGCATAGATCCCCCCAAGTAAATCAAAATCACAATAGGCGGTTTTCCACCCACAACCGACGACAGAGTGAGCAAGATCTCACTCAAACAGCAAAAAGACGTGATAAACATCAAATAAACTACACTTTAGCAACCAATGAGTTACAAAAAAGTGATCAAATTGGCGCGCTACTTGCCTTACCCAATACAGACCTTAGGGAAAATCGGCTGTATTCCCGCTGGAAATACGCACTTTGGGGTACGTATTTTTCAATAACTCAAGAGCATATAAAAAGGACACATCATGAGTGCATTCAATCCATCCAAACTCTTTACCCGGCCGCTGAGAACCCTTGCCAAAGTGACGGCTTTAGCCGGCGCCTTGGCGAGCTTCTCGGTTCTGGCAGAACCGGTAGAGATAAAGTTTTCCCACGTTGTGGCAGAAAACACCCCCAAGGGCCAGATGGCACTGAAATTCAAGGCCTTGGTCGAAGAACGCCTGCCAGGTGAATATCAGGTCAGTGTGTTCCCCAACTCACAACTCTTCGGAGACAACAATGAACTGGCCGCGCTGCTGCTCAACGATGTGCAGTTGGTTGCGCCATCACTTTCCAAGTTCGAGCGTTACACCAAAAAACTGCAGCTGTTCGATCTGCCGTTTCTGTTCAAAGACATGGCCGCTGTCGACAAGTTCCAACAGAGTGAAGCCGGGCAAAAGCTGCTGAACTCCATGAAGCGAAAAGGCGTTGTTGGTCTCGGTTATCTGCACAATGGTATGAAGCAGTTCTCTGCCAATGAGCCGTTGCTGTTGCCAAAAGACGCCAGCGGCAAAAAATTCCGGGTTATGGCCTCTGACGTACTGGCAGCCCAGTTTGCCGCCGTCGATGCAACTGCAGTGAAAAAGCCCTTCTCCGAGGTGTTCACCTTGCTGCAAACCCGCGCTATAGATGGTCAGGAAAACACCTGGTCCAATATCTACTCCAAAAAATTCTTCGAGGTGCAGAGCCATATCACCGAAAGTAACCATGGTGTGCTCGACTACATGGTGGTGACCTCCAACACCTTCTGGAAGAGCTTGCCCGGCGATAAGCGGAAAATCATCAAAGAAGCGCTCGATGAAGCCATTGCCTATGGCAACAAAATTGCCGGTGACAAGAATGACCAGGACCGCCAGTTGATCATCGACTCAAAACGTTCTTTGGTAGTTGAGCTCACCCCTGAGCAACGCCAGGCCTGGGTTGATGCAATGAAACCGGTATGGGCCAAATTTGAAGACCAAATCGGCAAAGACGTGATAGATGCCGCCGTGGCCGCCAACCAGTAAGTCAGTATGGGGGCTCCGGCCCCCGCAATTTCTGCGGAGAGCAATATGATTTCACGCGCCTTGGGCTACTTTGAGGAAGGCTTTCTCAACTTATTGATCACCCTGATGACGGTACTTGTCTTTGTCGAAGTCGTTGCCCGCTTCTTTTTCAATACAGGATTTCTCTGGATGCAGGAGCTGACATTGACCCTCTGTGGTTGGTTTGTCCTCTTTGGCATGTCATACGGCGTTAAAGTCGGTGCCCATATAGGTGTCGATGCCTTCGTCAAAAAGCTCCCCAGGACAGGCCGCAAATACGCCGCCATGCTGGCTGCGGTCATCTGTTTGATCTATTGCGGCCTGTTCCTTAAAGGCAGTTGGGATTATCTCAGCCAGATGTATCAGATTGGAATACCCATGGAAGATATCGACTTCCCCCATGCCCTGGTTGCCAAACTGGACCCCGATTTTGCCTGGGAAACCCTGCGCATAGATGTTGAAGATCCTGCTGTGCCGCTGTGGATCTCCCAAAGCATTCTGATAATCGGTTTTGCCATGTTGACCTGGCGTTTCATTGAACTGTTTTTTGCCATTCTGACCAACCGCTCACAAGGATTCAGCTTCCACGATGAAGCCAAGGAAAGCATGCACCTGGCAGATGAAAACGAAGCCGGCGAAGACAAAAACAACTCCAAGCATGAGTAGGTAACGCCATGACAATAGCTACCCTCTTTATCGTCTTATTTGTTTGTATGCTGCTCGGCATGCCCATTGCCATTGCACTGGGTTTCTCCAGCATGCTGACTATTTTACTGTTTTCCAACGATTCGCTGGCCTCTGTGGCCCTGAAACTCTATGAGTCCACTTCAGAGCACTACACTTTGCTGGCGATCCCTTTCTTTATTCTGTCCTCGGCCTTTCTCTCCACCGGCGGCGTCGCCAGACGGATCATCGACTTCGCCATGGACAGTGTCGGCCATATCCGCGGCGGTTTAGCCATGGCCTCGGTCATGGCCTGTATGTTGTTTGCCGCCGTCTCCGGCTCTTCTCCGGCCACAGTGGCAGCTATCGGCTCGATAGTTATCGTCGGCATGATCCGCGCCGGATATCCACAAAAATTTGCCGCCGGGGTTATTACCACCTCAGGTACCCTGGGAATACTGATCCCACCATCGATTGTGATGCTGGTGTATTCGGCAGCCACTGAAGTGTCCGCAGCGCGGATGTTTATGGCCGGACTGATCCCTGGGTTACTGGCGGGGATGCTGATCATGCTGGCCATCTATATAGTGGCCCGAATCAAGGGATTACCTTCCCTGCCCTTCCCCGGCATTCGCAAGCTCTCTATCTCAACGGCCAAGGCCATGGGTGGCCTGATGCTGATTGTCATAGTGCTGGGTTCCATTTACGGCGGGGTCGCCAGCCCCACAGAAGCCTCGGCGGTCGCTTGCGTCTATGCCTATTTCATTGCCGTCTTCGGCTATCGAGATATCGGGCCACTGAAAAATGTCGCCTGGCGCAATCCTGGTGAGCCGGTAATCAAAGCCATAGGTCGCAATCTGGGGTACAGCCTGCTGGGATTACTCAAAACACCGGCCGACAAAGAGATACGCGCCGTCGTCAGGGATGGCGCCAAAGTCAGTATCATGCTGCTGTTTATCATAGGCAACGCCATGCTGTTCGCCCATGTGTTGACCACAGAGCGGATCCCTCACATGATTGCCGAAAACATAGTCGGCATGGGCCTGCCGGCCTGGGGCTTTCTCATCATAGTCAACCTGTTGTTGCTGGCCGCAGGTAACTTTATGGAGCCATCAGCCATTTTGCTTATCATGGCGCCCATCCTCTTCCCCATCGCCACCCAGTTGGGGATCGACCCCATTCACCTTGGGATCATCATGGTAGTCAATATGGAGATAGGAATGCTGACGCCGCCGGTGGGGCTTAATCTGTTTGTGACCTCGGGGATCACAGGCAAGAGCATAGGTTGGGTAATCCACGCTTGCCTGCCTTGGCTGCTGCTGTTACTGGGGTTCCTTATTCTGATCACCTATGTTCCTCAAGTATCTCTGTTCCTGCCTGAGTATCTGGATTCACTGCGGGGCTTTTAATCCTTGAAATCAACAGGGCTATCGGCGAGTCTAAGACTCGCCGATTTCTTACGCCGGAATTACACCGCAATAACGCCGGGACAATAAGATGCCGCTCAACAACAAGACCCGAAAGCGCCTGCTTATCACCACCATGCTGGTGACGGGTCTGTTTATTACCCTCAAACTGACCTACTGGTACCATCTGGATAAGGGATTCACCCAATACCAATCCCTGGCAGACAAACAGCTCAGCGAAGTCATAGGCTTTATAGAAGGCGCACTCATTCGCTATGAGAGTATTCCCCATGTGCTGTCCACCAACCCCATGCTGGCCCGGGTAATCAAGAGTAGCGCAGACAAGCGCGAAATCAGCAAAATCAACAAGTACTTTGAAGAGATACAGCATGTCACCGAAGCCTCTGATATCTATCTGCTCAACAGCCAAGGGGATGCCATTGCCGCCAGTAACTGGCAACAAGCCTATTCGTTTATCGGTCAGAATTATGCCTTTCGCCCCTACTACACAGAAGCCATCGCCGGCAGACTGGGCAGCTATTAC
The DNA here is from genome assembly GCF_000813075.1 of Shewanella sp. ECSMB14102. Classification (NCBI taxonomy): domain Bacteria; kingdom Pseudomonadati; phylum Pseudomonadota; class Gammaproteobacteria; order Alteromonadales; family Shewanellaceae; genus Shewanella; species Shewanella sp. ECSMB14102. Next base: position 128,561 of record NZ_JWGX01000013.1, on the reverse strand, counting down.
GCCGTCGGTACCTCGTCCAACACCAGAGGGTTTTATTTCTCTTACCCGATTTACGATCAGGGTAAGGTGCTCGGTGTCATAGTGGTCAAGGTCGATATTGCCGATATTGAAGAGCAGATGACGGGGCTGGCCAAGGCGGGCCAGTATGAACTGGCCATCAGCGGTGAGGATGAAATCATCTTTCTCGCCAGTATTGCCAATTGGCGCCTGAGGTCACTGCAACCCCTGGCTGCGGAAAGGTTACAGCAGATAACCCTTAGCCGCCGTTATGCCAACCGTAAGCTGCAGGAACTCAGGATAGATCCGCCCTACCGGCAGGAAACTCTCCCCCACAGGGCACTGTATCGGATAGAAAACGATCAGGGCCGGGCCCAATATCTGGATACCCGCAATGAAATGATCAAGGTAGGCTGGTATGTGCATGTGCTGACACCTGTTGCCCCTTTGTATCGTTCACTGCCCCCTGTGATGCTGCTGTCCGCCAGTATCTTTCTGTTGCTGGCATTGGGTCTGCTGTTCAGTCTCGAGCGGCGCCGTAACCTAAGACGCATGCGCCAAGCCCAGAGCCAGCTGGAACATAGGGTCAAAGAACGTACCCGGGAGCTGGAAGATGCCAACACCCAACTGAAACAAACCCAGGATGAACTGATCCAGGCCGCCAAGCTGACTGTCATCGGCAGTCTGTCTGCCAGCATCAACCATGAAATCAATCAACCATTGGCGGCGCTGCGCAGTTATGCCCAAAACACTCAAACCTTTCTTGGTCGGGGCATGCATGACAAGGCGCAGGAAAACCTGGTCACCATCATCAGCCTGACCGACCGCTTGGCGGAAATAGTTGCCCAGTTCAAGAGCTTCACCCGTAAGAGCCAGGGCCAGGACAAGCCCACCAGTATCAATGAAACCGTGCAGGAGGCGCTGACCATAGTGCATCCGGAAATCGACAAACAGGGGATCCGGCTCGAACTGCAGCTCCCGGGTAAGCCCTGGTGTTTCTACGGCGATAAAATACGCCTGCAACAGGTACTGGTGAACCTTATCAGCAATGCCATAGTCGCCATGCAACGAGTCGATGAGCGTTTGTTGATCATCAGCATCAGCGTAGAAGATATGCTGTGTATCCGAATTCAAGATTCCGGCCCCGGCGTCAACGAAAGCCAGATGGAGAAAATTTTCGAACCCTATTTTACCACCAGCCAACGACAGGGATTGGGTCTGGGACTCTCCATCTCCCGCCGAATTGTCGAGTCCATGCAGGGCTCCATCAGCGTCGCCAACGCCGCAGAAGGCGGCGCTGTATTTCAGATCCTGTTGCCTCTGTACCACGGCGAGGAAACCCAATGAGCGAACAAGAATACACTGTCCTGATCCTGGACGACGAACCCCATATAGGCACAGTGCTGAGCCAGTTATTTGAACTCGAAGGCATCAGTGCCAAAGCATCGACCCAACCGAAAGAGATCTTGCGCCACCTCAGCCGTGACTGGATGGGAGTAGTCATTACCGATGTCAATATGCCCGGCATGGATGGCATCAGTGTTATGCAGCAAATCAAACAGCTGGATGCCGATCTGCCGGTAATACTGATCACCGGCTTTGGCGATATCGCCATGGCGGTCAGCGCCGTTAAACAGGGCGCCTACGACTTTCTGGAAAAACCCTTCAACAATGAACATATATTGGACGTCGTCAAGCGGGCACTGGACAAGCGCAGCCTGACGCTGGAGAACCGCAAGCTCAAGCAGGAGCTGGAATCCCAGAGCCTGCCAGGCCCCAGGATCCTCGGCAACAGTCCGGGGATCCGTCAGATGCGCCATCTCATCCACCAGGTGCTGGATACTCCGGCCGATATCCTGATCGAGGGTGAAACCGGCACTGGCAAAGAGTTGGTTGCCCGTTACCTGCACGATCACAGCCCCAGGCACGGCGCCAACTTTGTCGCCATCAACTGTGGCGCTATCCCGGAAAACATCATAGAGAGTGAGCTGTTTGGTGCAGAAGCAGGAGCCTTTACCGGCGCCGACAAGACCCGGATAGGCAAATTTGAGTACGCCAACGGCGGCACCCTGTTCCTCGATGAAATTGAGAGCACACCTATGGCATTGCAGGTCAAGTTGCTGCGTGTACTGGAAGACAGGAGAGTCGAGCGTCTGGGCTCCAATAAATCCATAGCGCTGGATATCAGGGTGATTGCCGCAACCAAGGTCGACCTCAAAGAACTGTGCCGCCAGGGCAGCTTTCGCGAAGATCTCTTCTATCGTCTCAATCTGGTGACTGTAGCCATTCCGCCGCTGAGGGAGCGACGGGAAGATATTCCCTTGCTGTTTCTGCACTTTGCCCGTATAGCTTCAGCCCGCTACCACAAGGCGCTGATTGCCCTTAGCGGTGAGCAGCAGGCCCGTATCAGTACCCATGAATGGCCCGGCAATGTGCGCGAATTGAGAAATCTGGCGGAACGTTATGTTCTGCTTGGTGCCGAGGCTGCCTTTGCCGGCGCCATAGGCAGCAGTGACAGCCTGCAAAGCGGCATGTCACTGACTCAAAGGGTGGAGTTTTTCGAAAGACTGCTGATTGAAGAAGCCCTGGCGCACAACAAGGGCTCCATCAAGCTGACCATGGAACAGTTGGAGCTACCGCGCAAGACCCTCTACGACAAGATGCGCAAATATGCTCTTGAGCGTAAAGACTACCTCAACGATGCCCCCTGAGGCGTATCCATCTCCTGGCTGAGCGGCTGTTTTTGCCGCCAGCCAAGGCGCCAGACCGCCAGCGAAGTCAAAAACAGCAAAACCATGGATCCCATCACCACACCCTGCCACTCTCCCCGCTGCCAGAACAGCATCAAAAAAGGGCCTCCCATTGCGGCGCCAAGGTAATAGCAGCACAGATACAATGAAGTGGCCTTGGCCCTGTGGCTGCTGGCGCGCATGGCCACAAAGGAGTTACAGCAACTGTGGGTAATAAAGAAACCGCAGGAGGTGAGCAAAAAGCCCACGCAGATCCACACCTGGGTATCCAACACAGTCAGCAGGCTGCCGCACAACATCAGCAGCAAGGAAATTCTGAACAGAGGCAACTGCCCATGGCGGGTAATCCACCTGGCGGTGTAATACGATGCCAGTGTGCCGCTCGAATAGCAGAGGAAGATCAGTGTCGCCTCAAACCGGCTCCAATCATAAGGCGGTGCCATCAAGTGCAACTGAATAAAGCTGTACTGGTTGACCATCATCATAAATGCCAGCCCACCAATAAGGTAAGCCAGTCGCATTTGACTATCCTTGAGGTGATGTACAAAGCCCCGTAAGTCTTCACTGCCACCGCGCCAGAAACGCCACTGTTTCGGCAACCGTTCTCGCTTGGCAGCGCTGACGGCATTGGGCAGCAAATAACTGACCAATGCCACCCCAAACAGACTCACCGCCAGCAGCAGCCACATGGCATCCTGCCACAATAGATGTTGCGACATCAGCCCGCCAAACAGCCGACCGATAATGCCACCGAAACTGTTGGCGGTAATGTAAACCGCTGCGGCTTTGAGCATGGTCTCAGGTCTGAGTTGCTCCTTGAAATAAGCCATGGCGATAGCCGGCACAGCCGCCAGCAATATCCCCTGAAGCAACCTAACCGCCACCAGCGCATTGAATTCTTTAACAAATACCAACAAGATATTGGACAGCGCCAAAGCCCAAAGGCTGATAATAATCGGCTTGTGACGGCCAATCCTGTCCGAGACTATGGCATAGCCAAGCAAGGAAAATGCCAGCGTAAAGCTGGTGACAGACAGCACCAGAGTCGACTTGGCCGCCGTTACCTGAAAATGCTCGGCAATCAAGGGCAGCATCCCTTGCATCAAATACAGATTGATATAAACCACCACTGATGCCACGCACAGTGCCCAAATCAAACGGGTATCACGCGCATGCCGGCCAACGGCTTTGACCTTAGTCACTCCGACCTCTTAAATTAGCAAAGGATTCACCAAACAAGATTAGCACCGGGCGGCGCATAACAATAATAGATAAATAATATCGATTTTATCAATTTTTGTTATGATTAATAACTTCCTCAGGATTATCGCAAGAATAAGGCGTGACGTGGACATCAGACAACTAAAACACCTGGATCACCTGGTTAAGTACGGCAGTTTTACCCGGGCGGCAGAGAAGCTGAATTTGGCCCAACCCGCCCTCAGTCAAAGTATCAAGCGGCTGGAGCAATCGCTCGGCGTCACTCTGGTCAATCGCAGCGGCAGTCGCCAGGAAAGCGGCATTCGCCTCACTGCCGAAGGGCTGGCGCTGCATCAACACGCGGTATTGATCCTCAAGCAACTGAATCAGGCAGAAGCCCATATCCGAGCCATGGCCGAGCTGGCAAAGGGCGAAGTGCGAATTGCCGTGCCCGGTATGTTGGGCTCATTCTACCTGCCGTCACGGGTGATGGCCTTTCGCCATCAGTATCCGGATTTGAAACTGTCGCTGTTTGAGGGAGGCACCCGCGATGCCCTGAGGATGCTGGAACAGGAAGAGGTGGATATAGCGATTATCACGGCCCAGGACCTCAAGCCCGAGTTCGAGTCCTGTTTGTTAATTAGAGAACAGATGGTGGTAGCGTCGAGCCCTGAACACCCCTTGGCCACAAACGAGGCCGTAACGCTGGAGCAGTTTTTCGCCCATGAGTTGGTGATGTTCAAACCCGGTTATTTTCATCGTGAATGGATGCTGAGCCGAGCCAGAGAGCTGCAACTCGAACCTAAGATCGCCTTTGAAACCAATCTGATAAACCTAATAAAACAGATTGTAAGTCAAGGATTTGCCGTCACCAGCGTGTTGGAAATGGTGGTCAATGAAAGAGATGACATCATCGCCCTGCCCTTCGCACCGCCAGTGTATCTCGACTTGCATATTGCCTGGAAGAAACAGCGCCCGGTAAGCCAGGCCGACCGGGCCTTTGTGGAGTTTTTGCTGGCCAATAAGTAACAGGCCCGGTGAGCCCCGGGCCTGTTTGTGTTTTAGTGGATCATCTCAGCGGCTCACATAGGCTCTTGTTTAAGTACCGCCCTATCCAGCTTGACTCTCATCACTTGCGGATCCCGCTTCAGCTTTTCGAGCACAGCAAGGAGATCGCTGCCTTCTCTAGCGGCCAACACCATCAGTTGAGTGTCATTTTGCCAATCCAACCTCAGGCCTGAATCGGCAGCAAAGACCGCGGCATCAACACCTGGCTTAAGTTTGACCACCAACTTTCCGGTCACGGTCGCAAAAGGCTCACCGGCCTCTGTCACCAGTTGCTCTCCCTGACTCAACCTGCTGGCTTTCTGCACACCTTTGTCTGTCTTGATATAAAAGGTATCCTTAAGCCCAAGGAAGTCAGCTCTACTGCCCTGTTGCCGATACTGCTCGCCGTTATCTTCAAAAGGATTTTTATCATGCGCCATCGCAGGAGTCGCCAAAAGTGTCAGTCCCATGACTATCATTACTGTTGAAATCTTCATCTGTTACTCCTTAAGATGCTGCCTTGGCCTTGTGGCCATGAAAACGAATGGACCAGCCCTTCAACATACCGTTACTCTCATTGGGAATACTGATATAGCCCTTATCATATTTGATAAACCGATATTCACCGCTGTTCACATCTATCAGCTTAATGGTCCACACGCCTTTGGTGTTTTCACCATAGAAAGCATTTGAGAGCATAGGTGTCTTATCATAACCTTTGACCAGATCATTCGGATTATTGGGATCCATCACGCCCTGATACACCATGCCGTTGAAAGGCGTCATCAACACACTTCGGGTACCTGCCGGAGACACCAGCTCAACCGCCAGATCAGGAAGACGCAGGTGATCGGCGCTGAGCTCAATCTGCACCGCTTCCACCACCATATCCTCGGCAACCTCAAGAGAGTCTGACACCCCGGCAATATTGGCGTCCGGAATCGCCTTATCAAGCTCCATTTCACTGGCAATCCAGTCTGTCAACAGATACTCACCCAAGTCTGCCTTGTAGTCCTTGGCCATAGCGACAGCTGCACTAACATCTACCCGACCAAAGCCATACTCATTGTGGAAATGAAATCCTGCGGCATTGTCCTGCCAGCCTGAGATAGCCTCATAAACAGGCGCGTCGTCGCCCTCACCGATAGCAACCGTCTTGGCGGGTATATCGGCATCCACCTTGGTGGCAGTTGCAGCCAGGATATGGCGAATATCACGCCAGGAAAGAGAGGGATTGGCACTCATAATCATGGCGACCGCACCACTGGTATTGGGCGCCGCAGACGATGTTCCGTTCATACTAGACGTGTAATCACATTCCAAATTGAGTGGATGCTGACCACCATCAAACGGTGTTGCCGGGCGCTTCTGAATAACTGACCAGCCCTTGTCACAGCTGGCTCTGTCCGCGGTCACAATGGCGGGATCATCATCACCATATTCCCCACCCGGCGCAGTAACGAACACATTGGAGCCTACAGAAGAATAGCTTGAGCGCTTACCGGCTGCATTGATTGCCGAAACCACTAAATTAAATACGTTGGCGTTGTCGGTAGACATATTGGAATTATGGAAGGGCAAACCTTGGTTGGGCACTTTACCTTCCTTTGGCGCGCTGAAATAATCTCCGGGGATCCAGTAAGTATTGAATGCTCTATAATATGCATAGCCATTACCGGCAGACTTGACGAAGATGCTGCCCTTGCCGTCAAAACTGTCTTTGGTAATAGCACCATAGACCTCATATTCATCTTCATCGAATCCATGGGGGAAAGGCACTGAATAACCATAGCTCTGGTTAAACACCCTGGCATTGTCACTGTAAGCACTGGCGCCATGGGACTTGGCGAAATTTTCAAAGGTTTGTACGCTCTTGACCTTACCGCTGGGATCCCAATCCAGGAAGTTAAAGCCGATAAGACTGGCTTCAGGCGCAACACCGCGCCCCCCTATGCTATTCCAACCGGCAGCGGCTATGATCCCACCCACCGCAGTACCATGCGCAGCACTATCGGCAAATGGCGTCGGGTCAATAGTGCCAGTGATCAGATTATAGGATCCGCCCGCAATCACATTGGCACTGAGATCCGGGTGACTGATCTCAAGGCCATCATCTACCACAGCAACAATAACACCTTTACCGGTAACACCTGAGGCAATGGCATCACTGACATTCATGTCTTCACCGGCCACACCGCGATTCTTGGCGAAGGCATTTTGGCCTGTGTTTTTCAAATGCCATTGATGTTGATACAGAGGGTCGCCACCGTCAATACGCAATGTCAGCGTTGAGATAGACTCGCTCTTGCCGTCACTGACTTTGAAGCGCACGACTTCTGTGCCTTCCAACGCATCTGTCTGGTAGCTGAAGTTGCCCTTGGCCGCATCATTGATGGTCAAAGTCCCTAACTTGACTTCGCCGGGATCCACTAACGAAAAGGTTATCCCTCCTTCGGCATCTCTTCCTTCCAGTTGTCCATTGAGGCGTACCGACTGACGAACGTCATAGGTTACATCCCGGCTTTCCGGAGGTGTATTAACCGGCTCAGGCGCTTTCTTGCTGTCACTGCCACAACCCGCCAATAGGGCTGCAGCTATGCTCAGTGAAATAATCGACTTATGCATGCTTCTTTTCCTTTTGATAATAAAACGTCATATCGCTGAAAACTGGTTTTCGGAAACAGCTAGTTAATAGGTATGACGTACTTCTTATTGTTATAACCTGAGAGAAACCAGGCGTTAACATGAGTAACACACAATAGAGTCGTTTCAATAGCAAAGGCAGAGGTTGGGAAAAGTCCTACACAAAATTAGAATTAATCCGTTTTTATCGATTTGTAAAAAATGATGAAAAATCAAGCCTCGAAATACTTTTTAAAACTACAACAATAATTAAAATGAAAATTACTTAACCAAGGATTTAAACAGATAAAAAGTGGATTAAAGACAATACTAAAACTATCAAACACACCATTAAAAACATTACCATATGAAAATATGGCAATTAAAAATAGCTTTATTATAAATTGCCAGCCATCTTAATGCTCATCCCACTTAATGAAGTTATTTGTTAAACATACAGATTTCCGCAACCATAAAAAGCTCTTTTACAACACTATTCAATCCCAGCATTAAACCTGTAACTTACACTGTACACTTAAAAAGATATACCCTGCAGGGTTCTAATCCTTTACAAGAATCAGAACCTGCAGGTACGTCTATAACCCAGCATGTCACAACAGCGGCTATCAATATCAACCTATTTTAATAAGATTCAGTATATCTGCTCTGTGCTAGCCAGGAATGTCACTAGTGGTTATTTACACTTTCTCTACTGTTACCAAGGTTGATAGAAGTCCTGTGCCAGATCCAATTCTGCTCTGAGAACCTGTGGATTCTGTTTTATTGAACCCAAAACCTTTAATAAATCGCTTCCATCCGGTGCGGATAACAGAAGGAGGTTGTTATCACTTCGCCAATCCAAATGCAAATTATGCTGTTGAGAAAATTCGGTAGCCGAGACACCTTCTGCCAATTTTACAATGAATTTTCCTGTTGGAATTGCAATAACATCACCAGCAGAATCAACCAAAGGCTGTCCCTTTGATAAAGTTTCTGCCTTTACAACTCTATCATTAATTTTCACCAATGGAGTATCCACGTCATAAACTTCGGGAGCTACTTTATCCAACAAAGAATCATCACTCAAAAATGGTCTAGCCTGTACTGTCATAGACATGGCAGAAATAAGTAACGAAACAACTATCACTGTAATATTTTTCATACTACCCTCTCCTTAAGAAGCGCTTACGGCTTGGTGACCATGGATACGTAAAGACCAGGATTTGAGTACTCCATTAGCCTCATTTTCCAATAGCTTTTCTTCTACATTCACCTTTCCTACTCGGAAAATATATCCCTGTTCGCCACTATTTACATCGATAACCTTCAAAGTCCAATTTCCTCTGGCATTTTCACCATAAAAAGCATTGGACAACATGGGAGTATTTGTATATCCAGAGTTTCGAATGGGAACAAATCCATTATAGGGAGTCATAATAACGCTACGGGTACCCGAAGGTGAAATTAACTCAACAGCCAGATCAGCCAAACGCTTATGCTCTACCGTAAGATTAATTTGTACCCCTTCAACAATCCAATCTGAATCGAACTTCTGCACATCACTTACCCCCTCCAAGGAAGCATCCGGTATTGCCCCATTCAGTTCGGTACGAGACAAGTTATCACTTATCTGATATTCGCCTAAGTTCACCTTATAATTTCTAGCCATGGCAACAGCTTTACTGACATCAATGCGTCCGAAACCATAAAAATCATGGAATTTAAACCCAGCAGCATTGGTAAACCAAGCAGGCACAGCTTCATAAAGCTGACTAGCATCCGTATTTAAAGGAACTCTGATAGGCTGAATATTGGCATCTACCTGCTTGGACGTCATGGCCAGAATATGCCGGATATCACGCCAGGAGAGTGATGGATTGACACTCATTATCATGGCAATCGCACCACTGACATTCGGGGCTGCTGCCGATGTCCCGTTCATGGTAGAACGATAGTCACACTCAAGATTGAGTGGATGCTGGCCCCCATTAAAAGGGGTTCTGGGGCGCTCTTCGGTAACCGAACTGCCTTTGTCACAACCGGCTCTGTCCGTAGTCACAATTGCAGGGTTCTGAGTACCATACTCCCCCCCGGGAGCGTTAACAAAAACATTGGCCCCCACAGATGAATAACTGCTACGTTTACCATTTGCACTTCCTGCGCTGACCACAAGGTTATAGAGGTTGGTATTATTGGGAGACATGTTGGCATTGTGATAGGGTAATCCTTTATTGGCTGGCCTATTTTCACCTCTGGCTGTAAAGAAGTCTCTTGGTAATAGATATTTAGGTTGCCCTGTGGCGTTGTACCCCAAAAAATTATAATTATATCCATTACCGGCAGACTTGACGAAAATACTGCCCTTGCCATTAAAACTCTTGGTAGTCACCTGCTGATAAACTTCAAACTCATTTTCTCTCATTGAGCCCGGAATCATTGGTTGGTTTCCATAGCTTTGGTTAAACACCCTGGCTCGGTCGCTATAAGCACTTGCGCCATGGGACTTGGTGAAATTTTCAAAGGTTTGTACATTGCGGATCTCACGGCTAGGGTCGCTATCCAGGAAGTTAAAACCGATAAGCTTGGCTTCAGGTGCAACTCCCCGGCCACCTATACCATTCCACCCGGCAGCAGCAATGATTCCTGCAACCGAAGTCCCATGTGAAGCACTATTGGAAAATGGTGTCGGGTCAACTGTACCTGTGATTAGATTATAGGATCCGCCCGCTATCACATTGGCACTGAGATCCGGGTGACTGATCTCCAGACCATCATCTACCACAGCAACAATGACATCTTTACCGGTAACACCCGAGGCTATGGCATCGCTGACATTGATGTCTTCACCGAGCACACCACGGTTTCTGGCAAAGGCATTTTGGCCTGTGTTTTTCAAATGCCACTGATGTTGATACAAGGGATCGCCTCCCTTTATTCTCAAGGTTAATGCCGAAATAGATTCACTCTTGCCGTCACTGACTTTGAAGCGCACGACTTCTGTGCCTTCCAACGCATCTGTCTGGTAGCTGAAGCTGCCCTTGGCCGCATCATTGATGCTCAAAGTCCCGAACTTCACTTCGCCGGGATCCACTAACGAAAAGGTTATCCCTCCTTCAGCATCTCTTCCTTCCAGTTGACCATTGAGGCGTACCGACTGACGAACGTCATAGGTTACATCTCGGCTTTCCGGAGGTGTATTAACCGGCTCAGGCGCTTTCTTGCTGTCGCTGCCACAACCCGCCAATAGGGCTGCAGCTATGCTCAGTGAAATAATCGACTTATGCATGCTTCTTTTCCTTTTGATAATAAAACGCCATACCGCCGAAAACTGGGTTTCAGAAGCAAATCTTTAATAGGTATGGCGTATTTTTTATTGTTATAGCTTAGCCAAAACAAGCATTAACATATGTATCATATGTAACAGCGAGTTCAATGGGAGAAAAACGACAAGCAGGAAAAATCCTACATACGATACGAGATGCGTTATTTTAAGCATGTTATAAAAGACTAAATAAAGAAATGATAAACCTATAAATCTAAAAATAATTTCCTGTATAAACCCAAACGAAAACGCAATAAAAACAGCATATTGTTTAAATAATTAGTTACAAATTGCCGGGAAGATTTTATTTTTAAAAGCCTGTTATTAACAGAAAGGTATCATTTTATAAGAAAGGTTTTTCAAGCGCGGGGAATTTTGGAGGTTATTTTATAGTCACCGCATAGATGACTATAAAATAATAAACCTACTGGGCATCATGTTGATTTTCAGGGGCAGCATCAATAAAGGCTGGCAGAGTCAGGCACTCATCATTAATACGGCAAATGTTGGGGTATGGAGACAAGTCAATATTAAAACGCTTGGCATTATAAACCTGAGGAACCAGACAGATATCCACCAGGCTGACCTGGTCGCCGAAACAATACCGGCCCGAGTACTGCTGCAGCTGTTGCTCCAATGCACCAAAGCCCTGCTCGACCCAGTGGCGATACCAATCATTCTTGGCCGCATCATCCAACTTGAGCGTCCCGGTCAGATACTGCAACACTCGCAAGTTGTTCAAAGGATGGATCTCACAGGCAATTCCCATCGCCATAGCCCTGACCAGCGCCCGCTGCTCAATATCACCCGGCAACAGCGCCTCACCGCCAAAGGCTTCATCCAGATATTCAATGATCGCCAGCGATTGGGACAGCACCAACTCGGCGCGCTCGTCGTTGTCATCCGTCACCACCAAAGCCGGTACCAACTCCTGCGGGTTTAGCGCCTTGAAAGCGGCCTGATGCTGCTCGCCGCCATTGCGCACCAGATGAACCGAGAGCTGCTCGGCGCAAAGCCCCTTGAGGTTGAGCGCAATCCGCACCCGATAAGCGGCGCTGGAGCGCCAGTAACCATATAATTTCAACATAAGTTGTTCTCCCAAAGCTCGCTAACCTTAGATTGCGACTCTGCCCTGGTGATGTTTTATCCAAAGCCTTAACGCTGACACATTCGAAGGCAATACCAAGCCGGTATAAAAACCAACGGGGCTTCATCTTTATTGAGAGCCCCGTTTTGTTATCAAGTTATTTTACTCGGCTATATACTCAACTACCTGCTGATCTATCGTGCCGAAGATGCTGTGCCCGGCATCATCCAGCATTTCGATTCTGACCCTGTCTCCAAAGCCCATAAATGGCGTCACCGCCTTGCCCTCGGCAATCACTTCCAGCATGCGCTTTTCGGCCAAACAGCTGGAACCTGCGCTTCTGTCATAGTTGGAAATGGTGCCCGAACCTATGATGGCACCGGCGCCCAGGGGGCGAGTCTTGGTGACATGGGCGATCAGCTCGGCAAAGTTGAAGGTCATATCCACCCCGGCATTGGGCTTGCCGAACAGTTCGTTGTTCAGATGGGTGATCAGCGGCAGATGAACCCGGGTATCCTGCCATTTATCTCCCAGCTCATCCGGTGTGATTGCCACCGGTGAGAAACTGCTGGAAGGTTTGGACTGGAAAAAGCCAAAGCCCTTGGCCAGCTCGGCCGGGATCAGGTTACGCAGCGACACATCGTTAACCAACATCAACAGCTTGATATGAGAGGCGGCGTTTTCAGCGCTCACCCCCATGGGCACATCATCTGTGACCACGGCAATTTCCGACTCGAAATCTATGCCCCAATCTTCGCTTGCCAGCGGGATATCGGCTCTGGGAGCGATAAAACTGTCTGAACCGCCCTGATAGACCAAGGGATCTGTCCAGAAAGACTCCGGCATTTCGGCGCCGCGGGCCTTGCGCACCAGCTCAACATGATTGACATAAGCGCTGCCGTCGGCCCACTGGTAAGCGCGGGGAAAAGGTGACAAACAACGGCTCTCGTCAAAATCCTGGGTGTTATCCAACATGCCGGCATTCAGGGCATCGGAAAGCTCTCTGAGCTGAGGTTCCAGCAGTGACCAACTGTCGAGCAATTGCTGCATGGTCTGAGCTATGGCGGGAACAGCCACTGTCTGCTTCAAATCTCGACTGACCAACATGAGTTGACCATCGCGGCGTCCATTGTCATATGTCGCTAATTTCATACCTGCTCCTTCCTGTCTCTGTCCGGATTAATGGTTTTCATCAGGCAATCTGCCCGGCTCAATCCGTTTCTGTTATCCCGCCAGTAATACCTCATGCCGCGGGCAATGAAAACTCTGTGACTCACTTCACATTTAACCGCTTTGAGAACGGGTTTGTAAACTTTCACTGACACTTATCACCAGCAAGCGCCGGCAAAGGCTTTGCGTTCAAGGAATGGCTAAATATCAGCCATTCCGGCGGCAAATCCGCTTTACAGCGGTTTCAGCGCTTCTTGCTGATCTCATATTCCCTGAGTTTATTGGCAATGGCGGTGTGGGATACCCCCAACTTTTTCGCCAATTGGCGGGTACTGGGGTACGCCGGATAGAGACGCCGCAGCAAACCGGCTTCAAACTGCTTCATGGCTTGATCCAAGGTGCCTTCAAACTCCTTGTCGAAATAGCCAAAACCTTCGGCATAGGAAGGCAGTTTCAACTGTTCTATAGTCAATTCGGCCGAACCGTCCCACATGGATACCGCTCTGAACACGGCGTTTTTCAGTTGCCGCACGTTACCGGGCCAGGCATAGGTCAACAGGTGATCGCGGCAGGACGCCGAGATCCGCCGCACCGGGCTGGAAAGCTGCTGGCTGTAGTGTTCAAGGAACATTTCCGTCAGCGGGATAATATCGACCCTGCGTTCACGCAGCGCAGGCATATGGAAACTCAGTACATGAATGCGGTAGTAGAGATCTTCACGGAACTCGCCGGTCTGACACAGTTCCGCCAAATTCTTCTGAGTCGAACAGATGATACGGACATCGGCGCGCACCTCTACATCACCGCCGATACGGCGGAAGCTGCCATCCTGCAGTAAACGCAACAATTTGACCTGAGCGGCCTTGGACATCTCGGCTATTTCATCGAGGAAGACGGTGCCGCCCTTGGCCTCTTCGAAGAAACCCCGTTTAACCACTTCTCCGTTGCTGACATAACCAAACAGCTCCTCTTCCGCGGCGCTGTCGGGCATGGCGGCGCAGTTGATGGCGATAAAGGGTTTCTCCCTTCGCATGCTGGCATCGTGACAGGCTCTGGCCATCAGCTCTTTGCCTGTGCCGGTTTCCCCAGTGATCAACAAAGGCGCATCCAGCTGCGCCATACGCTTGGCTTGCTTGAGTACCTCTTTCATCTTGTCGCTGACGGCCAGCACTGAATCGAAGCCGCTGCTCTGGCTCTGCAGCGCGTTGAACTGTTTGCCCACCCGTGCTGGCGACTTGAGTGCCACCACGGCGCCGGCGAGAATACTCTTGTCGTTTTCATCCGGTAGATAAATGGGCAGCATTTCGGCCAGATATTCATTGTTGCCAATAGAGACCCGAGTGGCCTGCGCCAACACCTGGGGCTCGCTGAGCCAGCGACCAAAATTAAAACCTTGCACCCAGTGATTGAGGGATTCATCTATTACTTCATGTTCGGCCATTTCCAGAATAAGCAAGGCGGACTCGTTGACGATACGAATTCGCCCCTTTCCGTCGAGGGAGAACACGGCATCCGGCAGGGTTTTCAAGAGGGTTTTGAGGGCGTAATGCTCCTGCTCCGAGGGCATAAAGGAAACGGTTCTGACGTCGTGCACCCCTTCCACCTTACGGATTTGGGGCATCAACTCACTCAAGGTCTCAAAGCCGACCTCGGCAAACTGCAAATATAAGAATCCCTTGTTACTGGCGTCGATAGCGATAAGGTTAATCCCGTATCGCTCCAGCACCATTAAAATATCCTTGGCTAAACCAACGCGATCCTGACAACTGACTTCCAAGCGCATAACTGTCATTCCCTTTTATAATTCAGATTCTTTGGGATTATCGCCCGCACGAAGAGGTCTGCAAGCGATGTAAAAATGCGCCCTATACGTTAGAAGGTTCTGACACAAGTGGCAAGCTCGCTTTACAGCAGATTTGTAACAAAGGGAAAGGATTCAGTGTGAAGATACAATCAACACACTGAATATATTAGGAAAAGATTAATCCAGTAACTGGTCTGTCTTGGCAGCCATGATAAAGTCGTTACGGTGCAACCCCTTAATGGAATGCGACCACCAGGTCACAGTCACCTTGCCCCATTCAGTCAGGATCCCCGGGTGGTGAAACTCTTCTTCAGCCAAGTCCGCCAGCTTATTGCTAAAGGCCATCGCCTGCCGGAAATTTTTAAACTTGTAAACCCGCTCCAGCTGCATGATGCCATCGCGCACCTGCACGCCCCAATCCGGGATCATCCGAATAAGCTCAGCAAGCTCGGCATCTGTCACCTTGGGAGCATCGGCGCGGCATGCTTCGCACTTCATATTGGCCAGTTCAGTCATAACATCTCCTTGAAAGTGGCCTGCACTTTTGCACACAGGCCATTACCGCCAGTATCAGCTGGCTTTGGGTTGAAATTTGGGGGTAAAGAGTCCCAATCGTTTGGCTTGAGTAACCGCCTTCATAATGTCCATGCGGGCGATTTCATCCAGAAAATCTATATGCTCTATCTCGTAATAGATGGGCTGCATAATGTCTATCCGATAGGGAGTGCGCAACACATCCAGTAGTTCAAAGGGTCTGCGCTCCGGAGTGTCACTGAAGGCGTACAGCGTCTCGCCCGGCGAGCTCAAAATGCCGCCACCGTATATTCTCAGGCCGTCGGTCTGGGTACGCAGCAAACCAAACTCCACGGTAAACCAGTAAAGACGCGCCAAAAAGACTCTATCTTCCTTGCTGGCATCAAGCCCCAACTGACCGTAAATATGGGAGAAATGAGCAAAGGCCGGGTTGGTCAGCAAGGGACAATGACCGAAAATCTCATGAAAGATATCCGGCTCCTGCAGGTAATCAAACTCCTCCCTGCTGCGGATAAAAGTCGCCACCGGAAACTCCTTGTTGGCCAGGAGTTCAAAGAAGCGCCCGAATGAAATAAGCGCCGGCACCGCCGCCGTCTTCCAGCCCGTGGTGTCCTGCAACACGGCATCCAGCTCTCCCAGTTGCGGGATCCTGTCTTTGGGCAAGTCCAATGCCTTGAGCCCTTGCATGTATTCATCGCAGGCGCGACCGGGCAAGTTGTGTTCCTGGCGGGAATACAACTCCTGCCAGATGGCGTGTTCATCTTGCGGGTAATCTATTCGGCCATCACTGCCTGGATGACGTGCCACATATTGAGTTGCTTTACTCATAGTCCATACTCACTGCCTGAATCGTTTCTGATTTCATGTTCACTCAAGGGCGAACTTTTGTTAACCAGCTCACACTTTATTTCCGGAGGCTAGTGATGAAAATTTGTAAAGAATGGGTTACAAAATAGTATTTAGCTCGGTAAACTCAGTAGCTTGCTCTTGCAGCCCAGGCAGAATTTTTTGCAAGTTTCCAGCAAAATAAGCCCTTTTTGCAAATGGCTTTTCAGTTTTACTGCATTACAATAGGGGCTGATTTATCCCGAGCACCCAAGGTATCTGAATGCCGATAAAATCAACCACCATCCGCAAGGCGGTGATCCCCGTTGCGGGTCTTGGCACCCGTATGCTGCCGGCCACCAAGGCGATTCCCAAAGAGATGCTGCCGGTAGTAGATAAACCCTTGATTCAATATGTAGTCAGCGAAGCGATTGCCGCCGGCATCAAGGAGATCGTGCTGGTCACCCACGCCAGTAAAAACTCCATTGAAAACCACTTCGATACCAGTTTTGAACTGGAAGCCCAGCTAGAGCGCCGGGTAAAGCGGCAACTGCTCAATGAAGTGCAGTCCATCTGCCCGCAAAATGTCACTGTTATCAGCGTCCGCCAGGCTCAGGCCAAAGGGCTGGGGCATGCCATTCTCTGTGCCCGTCCGGTAGTAGGTGATGAGCCCTTCGCCGTGCTGCTACCGGATGTATTAGTAGACGATGCCGCCAGCGATCTTTCCCGCGATAACCTGGCCGAAATGGTCAGCCTGTTCGACCAAACAAGAACCGGGCAGATAATGGTCGAAGGTGTACCGCACGAGAAGGTAGACCAATACGGAATAGCCGATGTCAACGGCCACGATCTTAAGCCGGGCGAATCCCAGCCGCTGATCAAACTGGTTGAAAAACCGGATGTCGACGAAGCCCCCTCTAACTTGGCTGTAGTGGGCCGCTATGTGCTACCTGCCGCCATTTGGCCCTTGCTAGGCAAAACACCGGCCGGTGCCGGTGATGAAATCCAGCTTACTGATGCCATTGCCATGCTGATGCAAAGCCAGCAGGTCAACGCTTACTATATGCGTGGCAAGAGCCATGACTGTGGCAACAAGCTTGGCTATATGCAAGCAACGGTAGAGCATGCATTGCGCCATCCCGAGCTTGGCAGTGAATTTGCCGCCTATCTGGGCGATTTAATAAAAGGATGTAAAGCATGACAATTTTGGTCACCGGCGGTGCCGGTTATATTGGCACCCACACTCTGGTCGAACTCTTGGCCGCGGGCAAAGAGGTTGTGGTAATAGACAACCTGAGCAACTCAAGTGTTGAAGCCCTGGCCAGAGTCGAAGAGATCAGCGGCAAGAGCGTACTCTTTTATCAGGGTGATATCCTCAACAAGGCATTCCTGCAGAAAGTCTTCAGCGACCACAGCTTCGAAGCCGTTATTCACTTCGCTGGCCTCAAGGCGGTAGGTGAGTCCGTCGCCCAGCCACTGAAATATTATGAAAACAATGTCACCGGCACCCTAATTCTGTGTCAGGTGATGAAAGAATATGGCGTTCGCAACCTGGTATTCAGTTCATCGGCCACTGTTTACGGCGATCCCGCCAGTCTGCCGATCACCGAAACTTTTCCCACATCGGCCACCAACCCCTATGGTCAATCCAAACTGATGGTGGAACATATTCTGGCGGATTTAGCCGCGGCCGAACCCAACTGGAATATCGCCCGCTTGCGTTACTTCAACCCGGTTGGCGCCCACAAGAGCGGCCGTATCGGTGAAGATCCCAACGATATCCCAAATAACCTGATGCCATTTATCGCCCAGGTTGCCGTCGGCAAGCGTGATAAACTCAGCGTCTTCGGCAATGACTACCCCACAGTAGACGGCACAGGTGTGCGCGACTATATCCACGTAGTTGACCTGGCCATAGGTCACCTCAAGGCTCTGGACAAGCTCGCCACCAATCCAGGTCTGGTCACCTATAATCTGGGAACCGGCCAGGGCTACAGTGTACTTGAGATGGTCAAAGCCTTTGAAAAAGCCTGTAACAAGGCGATCCCCTTTGAGTTTGCCCCGCGTCGGCCCGGCGATATCGCCGCCTGTTATGCTGATCCCGCCCATGCTGCCAAAGAGCTGGGCTGGAAGGCTGAGCGCAGCCTGCAGGATATGGCCGACTCCAGCTGGAACTGGCAATCCAACAACCCTAACGGTTACAAGGGTTAGTCATGGATCTTTCTCGCAGACGCCTGTTCAGTCGCCGCAAGAGTGATCTGGTTCGGCCGCCCTGGAGCAAGCCGGAGGCGGAATTTACCGACGCCTGCACCCGCTGCGGCGCCTGTGTGGATGCCTGCGAGACTCAAGTGCTTATCAAGGGGGATGGCGGCTTTCCGGAGCTTGACTTTCAGCGCGCCGAATGCAGCTTTTGTCAGGCCTGTGTCACCCACTGTGAACAGCCGGCATTCAGGCCTCTTGGCGAAGCGCCTTGGCGGCTCATTGCCCAATTTGCCGACAGCTGCCTCGCTCGCCAGGGTATTGTCTGCCAAAGCTGCAAGGATGCCTGCGACGAACGGGCGATCCGCTTTCCGCCCCTTTTAGGGGCTACCGCCCTGCCGGTACTGGATGCTGAGCGCTGTAGTGGCTGCGGCGCCTGCGTTGCCCCCTGTCCCGCCTCTGCCATCAAGCTACGAGAGCCAAACCCCGACTGACGCTCTGCCGGGAGCCAAAAATCTGACTCCCACAGCGCCAAATATTAGTGGTTTTGTTACTTTGTGATAACAGGTAATATCGAGTTTCCCCTGATAAAACCACTAAAAAGTACTATGTTTGGTAAAAACAAAAAAACGGCAGGGCTCACCTATATTGCCCAGGGTAGCAAGATTACCGGCGAGAGCCACTTCGATGACGAGACCCTGGTCGGCGGCGCCATCTATGGAAAAGTAACAGCTGAAAATAAGCTGATCATCGAAGCCAACGGCCTGATTGATGGCGAACTTAACTGCCAGGAACTCAAGGTTTCCGGGCTATTTCGCGGTAAACTCCACTGTGAAAAATTAACTATCTGCGGTACCGGCACGGTCGAGGGAGAAGTCGCCAGTAAATCAATGGAGATCTTCGAAGGTGGTCAATTTATCGGTATCAGAGTCAAAGATGAGGTTAACTTGCTTAAAGAGCTTGGCGATGATAATCCCCCTATGACTGAACTTAAGCTCCAAGCTCAAGAGTAGTGATCAAAAAAGCACACAAACATGACTTTTATCACATTTTAATCACAATAAATTCGAAAAGCGCACTGAATTGTGCTCAGTCACAGTAATCATATTTGTGCTGGTCTAGCATCTATCTCCAAAGAGGTATAAATCCATAGGATGGATGCTAATGTCGAGTCGATTATTGAAACAGCTGTGTGAGCTGGATATCTTTACCCTCATGGTGTTCAAGAACATCTATGAAACAGGGCACGCCAACTGTACAGCGCGAGAATTGGCAGTGTCTGCCCCTAAAATAAGCCGCTGCCTGGCGGCACTGAGATTAGCCTTTGACGACGAGCTTTTCTATCGCCGTCAGCAACAACTCAAGCCTACACCTCTGGCGGAGAATCTATACCAACCGGTTTGCGATTTCATCCATTCAGTGCACCGCCTGGAACAGCAAGTTCATCAGAGCCGCTTGCCTTCAAGCGATATCTGTATTCATGTAGCCGTAGCGCATGGCTTGCTTTCCTCGCTGGCGATGAAACTGGGACAGACGAACATTCAGCAGCAGTTGGGCCAGATCAGACTCTACCCCTGGCAAGATGATTCAGCAGAAAAAATTCACCGTGGACAATTAGACTTAGGGGTCTGTCTGGAGCACCCCGAGCAGTTGGATCTCATTCTGAGTTCGCTTGGGCAAACCATGGGTGTGTGTGTTGTCAGCCGAGAGGATCATCCGCTGTGGCAAAAATCACCGGCTATCACCCTCGAAGATATCAGCCAATATACTTTCGTTTACTTGACCATCAAGGGCTTCAACGAGCGCATGGATCCCATGGAACTCTTCTGTCAGCAAGAAGGCATTCCCCTATCCCAAGTGCATGCCGTACACGACAGGGAAGAATGGCATGCTCATCTGTTGACCATGAGCAGTGTAGCCTTCAGCACCCCCAATGAAATGGCGCTTATTGAAGGCATGCCGGGTTTGCGGGTGCAACATCTGCCCGAGACCGAAGTGGCTAAACTCCACCGGGCATTTTCGCTGCCAAGCTACTCCTTGGTAGAAAAGGCCCCCAGCTATCGCCGTTACTCCGAACAACAAAGAAAACTGTTGTTGAACCTGGTCACTCAAGAACTCTACCCCAAGGCTGAATATTGAGAACTGATTGATCACCTGGCATCTTTGCGACCTTCAGAATTAGCCCATTCTCCTATTTGTCCAGAACTATCTGCTACTTATAGCCAGCTTCAGCTTGTCACTCTGCGCATTCGGTAATTTCAAAAACTGAAATTACCGATTTCGCCACCCGTTATTTCTTTATCAATTTCTTAACTCATATTTCACAAATAAAACAATAAGTCAAAACTACTACTTTGGATGTATGTATATTCAAATGACTGCACAGGCAGTACCCATAATTTGAATAAAGGGACGCAATGATGAAAAAACACAATAAGTCATTACTGGCGCTGGCTCTGACCAGTCTATTGTGCCTTACCGCATGCGGGGACGGTGAGGACGGAAAAGACGGAGCCCCCGGTGAACCTGGCATACCAGGCGAACCCGGACAGCCAGGAGCCCCCGCAGGTTCAAGTACTTCCACCATTATCAGTGCCGGCGATGTCAGTTTCGAGATAGTGCCGGCCGACAACACACTGGCAGGCGGCGAAACCTTCGCCCTCAAGTTCAAGGCCTCGGCCACCAACGGCTCAGGGGAGCGAGTCCCACTGACGGGCCTGGATCAAGTCGCCCTCTACTCTATTACCGCCATGAGCAATAGTTCCGGCAGCGGTGCGCCGCTGCAATGGGTCAATAATGCCACGGCTCAGGAACTGGGCAGCTCCATGTACTGCACCCTGGATGGCACCTATAGCTCCAGGGGTCAAACTGGCGATGCCTGTCTTCTGGTTGAAGATCCGGCCGAGCCAGGTACCTATACCGGCACTTGGGCACATGATGGAGTCGCTCCCATCATGAATGCCAATGACAACCTCAGCGCACCTCATCGCTTGTTCCTGCGCGCCTATAACCTCAAGGATGCCAGCGGCGCAGCCATAGCAGACAAGGTGCTCTCTACGCCGCTGGATTATATTCCGGCATCCGGCGAGTTGGTTG
Organism: Shewanella sp. ECSMB14102; assembly: GCF_000813075.1. Lineage (NCBI taxonomy): Bacteria > Pseudomonadati > Pseudomonadota > Gammaproteobacteria > Alteromonadales > Shewanellaceae > Shewanella > Shewanella sp. ECSMB14102. The sequence continues at coordinate 106,908 of NZ_JWGX01000013.1, read as the reverse complement.
AAGCCACAGGTAAGGATACGGTAACAGATACCGCCTGTATTGCCTGCCACAGTGAAGTCGAAGGCCGCATCGCCAAGATAAACGCGCACCACAACTACCAAAGCACTGAGAAGTGCGTTGCCTGCCACAACCCGGCTCTGGTACCTAACGAAGCCCAAAAAGCCGAAGGTTGGGTATTTGATTTCGGCCCCATGGTTCACAGGCTGCATGCCGGCCATCACATCGCAGGTTTCCTCTCCGGTGAAGCCAAAGAGTACTTCGGTGAAATAGGCTTCCCGGCAGAACTTAACAACTGCGCCAGTTGCCACAACAACGGTGACTCCTGGAACGCCAATATCTACCGCGAAGCCTGTGTCGGTTGCCATATCAATGTTAACTTTGAAACCGGCGTAGGCCACTCTGACTTCAACCTGGCTCAGGCCGACGACAGCCAGTGTCAGTCTTGCCATGGCAGCGGAGCACTTAGCCCAGTGCAAGCTCATAAAGTGGGTAAACGGGCTGAATATGCCGAGCTGTTGACCGTTGAGTTCACCTCGGCCACTGCGGCGGCTTCCACCACAGCGGGCAATAAACTGGTTACCATCACTGCTAATGTCAGCTTCAATGGTCAACCACTGACAGATGCAGCTCAACTGGCGGTGCTCAACAAAGACGCCACTCTGATAGGCAATGTGGATGCCAGAGGCGAAGTCACCCGCTGGGGCAGCAGGCCAGGTCTTGCCAGCGGCAGCGCCGCCAATGGCGTGCTGACCCTGACTACTGATGTCCCGGAAGCTCAGGCAATGGGCACCATTTACATCGGAACCGAGGCCAACTTCTGTGTCGATAACTCAGGTAAGATAGCCGCCTGTGCCGAAGGCATGCCCTTCGATGCCGGTAATCCAATTGGCGCCACTTCAAGCGTTAAGTTCTATAACCTAGATGGTGGTGATGCTGTCACAGCCCGCTTTGCCATTGCAGAGCGGATGAGCGCCAGCGAAGCCAAGTGTAATGCCTGTCACGGCACACTGGACTACATCAAGGGTACCCGCCACGGCACCTACACCTTTGATCAGTGTATGGACTGCCATAACAACAGCTATTACGGCTCCTATCACGGCACCTCCGAGTACAACACGGGTAATCTGGATGCCGATGGCAAGCCGATATTTGCCGAAGTCCCCGGACTCCTGTATGCCAACCGCGATCTGATGACAGTTGCCCACCGTTTCCACAGTGGTAACTGGGGTGAAGCTGCCATCTTCCGTGATGCTGCAGGCGAGCTGCACGGCTATCCAGCTGTGGAAACAGAGTGTGCTGCCTGCCACAAAGACGACACACCGCTGTTTGCCGCCGATGGTGGCCTGACATCCGCCAAGCGTGGGATCAAGATTTCAGCTACCGAGTATATCTCTCCGGTTGCCGAATCCTGCCGTACCTGTCACGCTCACTCTGACGCGGCCTCTCTGGCCCACTTCAAGAGCAATGGTGCCTTCGTTGCCGGTGATGCTGCCACAGACGCCAACCTGCCGGTTGAGTCCTGTGCCACCTGTCACGCCGAAGGCAAGACCTATGGCGTAGATAAGGTACACGCAGGGGGTGCTCACTAGTACCGTACCTTGAGGGCTGTCCCTGCAAGGCCCTCCCTCAACTCTGCAACAACAAGGGGACCCACTTGGGTCCCCTTATCTTTCCTCATCCAACTTAAGCCATAACTTACAACTCTGTAGCCGACATCCTCTGCTGCCACAGCTGTCGCAGTTTACGGACAAAGCTCTCCGGCGGTTGATCCAATGCGTCCACGGGAATATAGAGGTGATAACCCAAGTACTTGTCCAGCGTCAGGCAACGGCGGCCAAACATGGCCAATACGCCTCGGTAACGCTCATCATTGACCGTAAGGGGTTCAAACTCAGCGCTGAGAGCCGCTTCCAGTGTCTGCAGCTCTTCATCCTGGGCAGCTGCTGTCATCAGCAAGGGCCGCTGCTCCGACAAGAGCCCGGTCGCCAACCTGGGTGAAATGGCATCCAGCAGTGGATTGATACGTTTGAGCTTGAGCCCGACATAGGGCAGCGTCAGTTGCTCCATGCCTTGGGTGACTCTGGGCTGATCCAGCCGCTGAATATTATCCCAGGCCACAAACAAGCTACCGCGGCGATGGAAGAATCTCAGCCCTTCAGCGCTGAATTCAAGACTGACATGGGGCTCGAGCTGCTTGGCAATACCCAGCACCAAAGACACGGCCCCAAGGGCAAAACACACTATGCCCGGGGCAAACATCCAGGGCCAACCGATAAACAACACCAACCCCAGGACTATGCCCAGCCCTCCGGCCAGAGTCAGTGTAATGCCATTGCGCTTACTGCCCGGCCTTATTGTGATAGTTTCCATAACGCTTTCGCTCTATTGCCAGCGGCTTATCAGCCGTTTATTCATTCTATAACCAGGGTTCTGAACCATTAGCGGCCGGTAACAGTCAACCAGGCCAATCCCAGATATTCGTGCAACGCCTTTTGTGAATCATCCAGATTGGATGTGCTCAGGCGCCACCAGTGATCGCGCCTAAGCAGAAAGTCAGTCGGTGCCGCCCGAGGTTCAAGCCCGGTCGAGCGGAATATTCGCATCGCCCTTGGCATATGGCTGGCGGAGGTGACCAGGATCAGTTGTCTGCCACCCAAGGCATCTATCCCTTTATCATCAGTGCCGGCACCGAAGGCCTGCCGCAGCGCCTGGGCTTCCTCTATGGTATCGCGGGCCGAATCCAACATTAAAACTCGCGATGGCTCGGCCCCCAACTCGATGGCGGCCTCGGCCATACGCCGGGCATGACTCTGCTGCTCAAGACCGCCGCTCCAACCACTGACCGCCAGCAGGCAATCTTTGCTGTTGGCCGCCTTGAGTTGCGCCACCCCTTCACTGAGACGCTCAAGCGCCGTTGCCGACAACATATGTCGCGCGAGTCCGCCAACCTCATCATCATGGCCCGAACCCAGCACCATCACCACACAGGAGCGCGCCGGCGCTGCGGTATAAAGTGGATACTGACGCTCAAGCCCGGCAAGCAGTGTATTGCTGCCGATAGAGCTGGAAAGCAGTAGCACCCAAGTGATGGCAAAAACCACCAGGGCGCGCGCTACACCCGGCCTGCGACGGATATAAAAACAGGCAAGCAGCAGAGTGACCAAGGTTAGAGGGATGGGCATAAAGAATTGAGAGAGGATTTTTTTCAGCCAGAACACGCTTGATATCCGAAGGTTGGCAAAAGTAGCCATAGCTTACAGAAGCGTTACTCGGCTGACCAGTGATTGGCGAAGGGCGATGGACTCACTTGCCCCAATACATGTTCGAGCGCTTTCCACTTTTGTCTAAAGTGCCTAGAGTGTCTAAAGTGTCTCAGTCGAATACCTGTAACACGGCCCGGGCACCTCGCCAAACTCAGTCCTGGCCCCACAGCCAAGCGGCGCCGCGTACCCCGGAGGAGCAGCCGTAGTGATTGGGCAACACAGGAGTTCGGCACTCGCCGCCGACCACATAGCGCTTGAGTCTATCCGGCAATGCCGGATAGATGGCCTGCACATTGGACATACCGCCGCCGAGTACTATGGCGTCCGGATCCAGCAGATTGATCACATGGGCCAGAGAGCGGGCCAGACGGTCGAGATAGCGCTCAAAGGCCGCGCCGGCCTCGGCATCCCCCTGCTCCACCAATGCCATCACCTCGGCGCCTGAGCTGAGCTGCGCACCGGCAGCCTGGTTATAGTCGCGGACAAACCCGGTTCCCGAAATAAAGGTTTCGATGCAGTCGTGCTTGCCGCAAAAACACTCAGTGCTGTTGAACTCCTCGGCGCGTATCCAGGGCAAGGGATTATGGCCCCATTCACCGCCTATACCATTGCCGCCCTGATGTACCCTGCCATTAATGGCAATGCCGGCACCGCAGCCTGTGCCTATGATCACCCCGAACACCACCTCTTTGCCTGCGGCGGCGCCATCCACCGCCTCGGAGACCGCAAAACAGTTGGCGTCATTGGCAACCCGCACTTTGCGCCCCAGACGCTGCTCGAGATCTCTATCGAGCGGATGACCATTTAACCAGGTGGAGTTGGCGTTTTTCACCAAACCGGAAAAGGGCGAGATCACCCCGGGAATGCCAATACCCACAGTTCCTGTCATTTCCAGCTGCGTCTCGGCTTCATCGACCAAGGCACAGATGGCCTCAAGGGTCGCCTGATAGTCTCTGGGGGTGGCAATTCGCTTGCGAAACAGCTCACTCCCGGAATCACCCAGAGCCACCAATTCAATCTTAGTGCCGCCCAAATCAACGCCGATACGCATCATGCTTGCAACTCCGGTGTTTGTATCTGCTTTAATCGCACCGCCAATCGGCGCTGTATGCGATAAACCAAGGATTGAGGATAGTTTCTTTTTGGTTATATTTTAAGTTGCTGCCTGCTGGATATTCCAAAACCCGGCCACCGGCACTCTCAAGTACGGCCTGAGCCGCCGCCGTGTCCCATTCACTGGTAGGGCCCAATCTGGGGTAGATGTCCGCCTTGCCCTCAGCAAGCAGGCAGAATTTGAGTGATGAGCCGACACTCTTCATTTCGTGCTCGCCAAGCTGCTGCAGATACTCGCCAAGCCCCGGGCTCGAGTGCGAGCGACTGCCGACAATCACAGGAACCTGGCGCTTAACTCCGGCCCTGGCATTCAATTCCACCCGCTGGTATCCAGCCGCATTTGGGGTCTCACGCCAGGCACCGAGTCCCAGTGCGCCCAAATAGCACACGGCTGAGGCAGGCACATAGACAACACCTGCGACCGCCTGGCCTCGGTGAATAAGCGCAATGTTGACGGTAAATTCACCGTTGCCCTTGATAAACTCCTTGGTGCCGTCGAGTGGGTCGATAAGCCAATAGGTTTCCCAGCCCTGCCGCTGCGCCCAGGGGATATCCGCCGCTTCTTCCGACATCTGTGGCCAGGCTGGAAACTCACGCGCCAGCGCCTGTTGCAACACGGCGTGACTGGCAAGATCGGCAGCCGTGACCGGACTGTCATCGGCCTTGTGCTCAATCGCCAGTTCGCCGCCCTGATAGTAGTGCATTATCGCCTCACCGGCGGCGCGGGCCATCTCGGTCAAGAGTGTCAGCTGCTTGGCATCAAGCAAGGTCTTGGGGGGATTATTCGACAAGGTTTCATCCTTTGGATCAACAAGATAGTTTATTATGCCAGCCACCCGGCTTTGGTGGGTATAACCTTTAGCTACTGGTTATAATCTACAGCCGGTTTTGCCTTACTTTTCATCCTGTTTAACCCCATTCAATCCAAGGAAGGTGCACCAAGCCCCGAAAGCATCAGCGCCAGCTGCGCCTGCCAGGAAAGCCAGATGGGTGATGGATAGTCTTTTGGCAAATAGCAGCGAAATGCCGAAGGCATGGCCGCCATGGCATCTTTGAGAGCGCTTGAATCGAGCGCCGAATACGCCGGGCGCGGCGCCTGCGCTCGATTCAATAAGGCGCCGTACTCTGCTGTGCTGACAGGCGTTATCCGGCACCCTGGCGTGATTGGCGCCGGGTTTGGTTGAGCATGTAATGTAGCTTGAGATTGCAACGCGGCCTGAGATTGCAACGCGGCCTGAGATTGCAACGCGGCCTGAGATTGCAACGCGGTTTGCAATGGCACCGCCGCCTGAGAGCTTGGCGCTGAATTGCACTGCTGCTTGGCAATTTGCTCGGCTATCTCTTTGGTGAAAAGATACCAGCTGCACTGCCCCGTTGCTGCGTAATGAAAGCAGCCGCTCAGCACCGCGGACTTCTCTGGCTTAAGATGAAACCAGATGAGCAACTGCCAGATAAGCCGCGCCAACGCCTCGGCCCAGGTTGGCGTGCCGATCTGATCCGCCACTACCTTGAGCTCGGGGCGCTCGGTCAGCAATCGCCGCATGGTCAACACAAAGTTGCTGCCAAAACGGCTGTAAAGCCAAGAGGTTCTCAGCACCAGGGCGCCGGGATTGGCCTTAAGCAAGCGCTGCTCGCCGGCGAGCTTGCTCTGACCATACAGGCTCAAAGGCTCGCAAACATCGCTCTCGGTCAAGGCTCTGGGCGCATTCCCGAACATATTGGCAGCTGCATTTCCAGAAACGTTTCCAAGAGCATTTCCCAAATCCTTCCCGAAGACATTTCCGAAGACATTTCCGAAGACATTTCCGAAGACATTCCCGAAGACATAGTCGCTCGAAATATGGATAAGCCAAGCACCCTGTTGCCGGCACCAGATAGCCAAACGCTCCGGCGCTTCGGCATTAAGCGCCATCGCGGCAGCCATATCCTGCTCGGCCGCATCCACGGCGTTGTAGGCGGCGCAGTTGATTATCACATCAGCATTGATTTCACTGAGCCGCTCAGGCAAATCTGCCGAGGTTAAATCCAGCTGCTGATGCCCGAGCGCCACAATTTCAATTGCGCTGCCAGGTGCTACAGCACTGCGGGGCTCTACAGCACTGCCGGGCACCAGGCTTACCTCAGGTATCTTCATTCGCAGCCTGGAAGGCGAAAACTCGGGTAACCAAGGTAAGTTCGCCAGCAGCGCCTGTCCGAGCTGACCATGAGCGCCGGTGATCAATATTCGGGTAGTCTTGGCTGTCACGATTCGGAATTCATGGCTAATCAGTTGATGGATTTTTGTGGTTCGTATACTTAAAGCAGGCGAACCAGGTTAGCCTGCAACCGCCTCACTCTCAAAGTAGTCGATTAACTCACCAAGCGTCTTGTGGCCTCGCTGCTGCAGGAAATTCAGCAGTGCCAATGGCTCGCGATTGAGCAGCCTGTCTCTTGGATAACCGGCGGCATCCACTATTTCAAGCGCCAGCGGGAACTCACCCAGACTGAAGGCCACATGGGAATCTGATCCCATCACCAATTGGGCGTCGAATCGTTTCGCCAGTTTGGCAATATTGAGGCAGCTGTCTTCACTGCCCTTGCGGGAGCAGGCAAAAGAGGAGTTATTGATCTCCAGCGCCACATTATGCTCGGCGGCGGCGCGGACAATCAGCTCCTGATCCAGTGGATATTTGGGGTTGCCTGGGTGGGTAATGATATCGACCTTGCCGCTGCGAATGCAGTTCAGCAGCGCCTGAGTATGGCTGTCACTGTCGGCGGGAGGGAATACCGGCTCGTGAAACCCGGCCTGCACCAAGTCCAGCTCTTCCAGGAACTCACCAAAGAAGTCGATTTCCCCCTCCAGATTGGTAATATTGGCTTCAATCCCGCGCAATATCCCCACGCCGTCGACTATCCGCGGCAACACCCTGAGATTCACGAAATGCCAGAAATGCGGTGCATCGGCCATCGCCGGACCATGATCTGTGGTGGCAAACAAACGGATCCCTTTCTGCTTGGCGACTGCCAGATAATCATGGATCGTGCTGTAGGCGTGAGTAGAGGCAACTGTGTGGGTATGGGTATCGACTACGAACATGGCTCCCCCAGGAGACTGTTTCTTGAAAACCGGGCCACTAGCTTAGCGCAACTGACCCACTTTGGCGAATGAACCCAATAGCTTTCCAGCCCATCGGCCACCCCAAAGATAAAGGGGATGCATCGACTCAAACGGCTTGAACAGCATAGATTTCCACTCGGCAAAACTCTCAAGCACCTGCCGTGGGCTTTCGTCCTAACGGCTTCTCGGCACGCCGTGAAATCATCCCTGATGGCTCTACTCTGGCACCCATGCCAGCGAAGGCCTCGAATCCATCAGGAGCAGAATACTTATGTTGTTGGCATTTGCGGTTGACTAACCCAAGTAGGCTCAACTAAATCGGACTTGCTATCTTTTACCAAGCGCTCTCTTGCGGGCCCGCTGCTTTTGGGCGGCTTTACTCTGGTTTTTCGGCGCGTCGAAACTGCGGTTGAGATCCGGCTCAAACCCGGGCAGCCATTCTCTGGGGAGGCGCCTGTCGAGCATGGCTTCCAGCTCTTCGAGGAGGCGCTCGTCGTCACGACTGAATAGGGTGATGGCGAGCCCTTCCATGCCGGCGCGGCCGGTGCGGCCAATGCGGTGTAGATAATCTTCGCGCTTGAACGGCAGCTCCAGATTGATAACGCAAGGCAAGGCCGCTACATCCAGGCCTCTGGCGGCAACATCCGTGGCCACCAGCAAACGGCATTCACCCGCCTTGAACGCCTGATAGGTCTGCTCCCGCTGGGCCTGACTCAGATCTGAGTGCAGCGCACTGGCGGCCAAGCCCTCGGCACTGAGCTCACAGACCAGTTTGTCGGCGCCCTCCTTGGTGCGGCTGAACAGCAACACCTGACGCCAGTCGTGCCGGCGACAAAGGGCGGCAACGGCGGCGGCCTTACGCTCGCTATCGAGCTCAATCAATCGCTCTTTGATACTGCCATCCTGCTCTGATGCTTGCAGCTCCAGCACTTTGGGAGACTGCAGCAAAGTCTTTGCCAGACGCCAGATGTTGTCGTTGAAGGTGGCGGAAAACAGCAGAGTCTGGCGCTGTTTGGCCATCTTTTTCATCAGCGCCGAGATCTCATCTTCAAACCCCATGTCCAACATGCGGTCGGCCTCATCAAACACCAAGGTTTCAACCTTATCCAGCCTGAGACTGCGCTTTTTAAGGTGATCCAGCAGGCGCCCGGGCGTGGCGACCAAGAGATCAACGCCATCCTTGAAGTTCTTTAGCTGTCCATCGAGTGGCACGCCGCCATAGGCAATGGCAATCTTCAGCTCGCAGCCCTTGGCATAGCTTTTAATGTTATCGAAAACCTGCTGCGCCAACTCCCGGGTAGGCACCAGCACCAGAGCCTTGGGCGCTGCGGGTTTTACTGCTCTCTCAGCCGTGGCGGGCAGTAAACGCGCCAGCAGCGGCAAGGCAAAGGCGGCGGTTTTCCCTGTGCCCGTCTGTGCCTGCACCAGGAGATCGCTGCCGGCGAGCACCAAAGGAATGGCCTCTGCCTGCACTTGGGTTGCCTTGCTAAAACCCAGTCCGGCCAGATTGGTCAGTAGCGGTTCGGGCAGAGAAAAAGCGGCAAATTCCATGGAGAGTCCTTCAAAAATAAAGCTTAGGGCAAACTGCCATTATACCCTGCTACCCGGTGCCGGATAGGTGTTATCCCTGGGTTCAGGCAGCAAACGTGGCTTACGGGTGAAAAATTAACCGCCCGAGAGACTTATTCGGCTTGACGTTTGCTTTAGGCTGCAGCGCATCTTATTGTCATAAAAAGCAGTTTTACTTTTCTCTGCCCTATTTGAACAAGGAAGCGCCCATGGCCGTCACCAGCTTAGATGCCAGTCAGGTATATCGTCCCGCCAATCTCGACAATCTGGGAGACGAGGTCAAGTCTACCCGCGAACTGGAGCCGCTGGATGACATCATAGGCCAGGAGCGGGCCCAGAGTGCGGTGGAATTTGCCATGTCCATCAAGGAGAAGGGCTACAACATCTATGCCATAGGCCAAAATGGTCTGGGCAAACGCACCATGATGCTGCGTTATCTCAAGCGCCATGAATTTACCGACAAGACACTTAACGACTGGTGTTATGTGGCCAACTTCGACCAGACCCGGACCCCCAAGGTGCTCAAACTGCCCGCCGGCAAGGGCGTCACTTTCAAGAAAGAGATGGAAAAACTGGTTCTCAGGCTGGTCAAGGCGCTGCCGTTGGCGTTTGACAACGAGATGTATTACCGCCGCGCCGACAAGCTCAAGAGTCAGTTGGCGCAAAAACAGGAAGCGGCGCTGCTGGCTCTGAGCGAAGAAGCCAAGGGGATGAAAATAAGCCTCTCCATCAACACTCAGGGCGAGTATCAGTTGATGGCGCTGAACGGCGAAGAGCCGCATACCGAGGAAACCTATCTCGCCCTGCCAGAAGCCGAGCAACAGCTGTTTGAACAGAATATCAAACACTTGGAATCGCGCCTAAGGGGCATTATTCGCCAATTGACCGAATGGGAAGAGGAGTTCAGCACCAAGCAGCAGGAGCACGATGAACAGGTGGCCCGCGAAGTACTGAGCCATTTCTTCAAGCCGCTCAAGGATGAATACCGCAGTCTGCCGGAAATCCGCTCTTTTCTGACGGCGATGCAAAAAGATATGCTCGGCAACCTGGATATCTTCCTTGAGGAGAGTGAAGACCAACTGGCGCTGGCTTATGCCTCGCTGGAAAAGAAAATGCCCAGGCGCTATCAGGTTAATCTCTTGGTAGAACAGGAAGAGCAGAAATTCCCTGTGGTGGTAGAGGAAAACCCCACCTATCACGGCCTGTTTGGATATGTGGAAAACGCCACTTACCGCGGCACTGTCTTTACCGACTTTTCGCTGATCCGACCCGGCAGCCTGCACAAGGCCAATGGCGGGGTGCTGCTTATGGATGCGGTCAAGGTGCTGGAGCGGCCCTACGTTTGGGACGGACTCAAACGGGCACTGCGTTCCCGCAGTCTGGACCTCAGCTCGCTGGAGCGTGAAGTCTCCCTGTCCGGCACAGTTTCACTGGCACCTGAGCCTATCCCTCTGGATGTCAAAATCGTGCTCTTCGGTGACAACCAGACCTACCAGTTGCTGCAGCATTATGATCCCGACTTCAGTGAGCTGTTTCGGGTAACTGCCGACTTTGAAGATGTGATGCCAAGAAGTCCGAAGGCCGAATGTTTCTATGCCAGATTTATCTCTTCGATAGTGCACGACAACCAGATGCTGCACTGCGATCGCAGCGCCATTGCGCGGATAATAGAATTCAGCTCGCGCCAGGCCGATGACCAAACCCAGCTGTCACTGCATTCGGCCAATATCGCCAATCTGCTGCGGGAGACCCACTACTGCGCCAAGGCGGCCAACGCCCGCAGTATTCGCCTCACCCATGTAGAGCAGGCACTGGCGCAGCAGGAGCAAAGGGTATCGCGCCTCAGGGACCAACTGATGCAAAGCTTTCACAAGGGCACCACCCTGATTGATGTGCACGGCAAGGTCTGTGGTCAGGTCAACGCCCTATCGGTTATCGCCACCACAGATCATCAGTTTGGCCTGCCCAATCGCATCAGCGCGACCACAGCCTTTGGCAAGGGCGAAGTGTTGGACATAGAACATAAGGTGCGCCTCGGCGGCCGTATTCACTCCAAGGGGGTGTGGATCCTCTCGGCCTATATCAAAACCCTGTTGGGACGCGAGGCCGATATTCCGCTGACCACCTCCCTGACCTTTGAACAATCTTATTCCGGGGTCGATGGCGACAGTGCCTCCATGGCCGAATGCTGCGCCATTATCTCTGCAATCGCCCAGGTTCCCCTGCGCCAGGATATCGCCATCACAGGCTCAATGAACCAGTTCGGTGAAGCCCAGCCCATAGGCGGAGTCAATGAAAAGATTGAAGGCTTTTTCGATGTCTGTGCCATCAAGGGGCGCAGACATACCCAAGGGGTGATCATTCCCGCGGCCAACGCCCACAACCTGATGCTGAAAAAGCCTGTGGTGGACGCAATCAGCAAGGGCAAGTTCCATATCTGGACGGTCGAGCATGTGACCGAGGCGATGGCATTGCTGTGTGATATGGAAACCGGCAAGGCCGACAAGCGCGGTCACTACCCGAATGGCAGTTTACTGGGGCTGGCCTCGGCCAGGCTGTCAGCCCTGAAAACTAAAAACCAAGACAAGAATCAAAACAAGGCTTAAACCTATTCTGGGCAAAGCGCACTCTTTTCCGGTATAAAGTCAAAACGTCAGTGACCATGCCGTGAAACTCAAAAAAAATCCCCGCCATTGTTAATGGCGGGGATTTTTCATCTGGCTATTTTTCCAGGCGAACCACCTGAACTGGGCTTAACGCCGACGTCGCAGCAATCCCAGCGACAAGAGCAGTAAACTCCAGCCGAGTGAACCACCCGAGTCTGACTCATCCACCGGCGGCTCTGGTGGGCTCACAGGGTCAACCCCGTCGGACTCCACCTTCAGCATAAAGCTGGTGCTGGCGGCATCGCCGCTGTTGAGGCTATCACGCACAGTTACTGTGACCAGGGTTTCACCGTGGAAATCGGCCTCTGGGATCAGGTTGAAACTGTCACCGTTAATCTCTGCGCTGATGTGTTCACCACTGACCTCCAACAGATTAGGCACTTTATCGGCATCAATATAAGTCACGGCAATACCGTCTATACGGCCATTTTCAGCAACGCTCATGTCACTGAGTGGCGCCAGTTGGATATTGCCTTTAACCGCAATTTGATGGCTCAGGGTTTCCGGTTCGCCGCCTTCAAGATCGTAATCCAGTGTCATGGCAAGCGCCTTACCGGTAGCACCGGGTTGAATCGCCGCCTTGAAGCTCAGCTCGACCCTGCTTTGCTCAGGCCCTGAGTAATCAAAACAGATCACAAGGTCTTCCTCGAGCAAGGTATCCAGATTATCGAAGCCCAGCATCTCATAAAGATAGCCATTCTTCGGCCCCGCATCACTGGACCAGGTACTGTCAAAGCCTTCGACAAACACAGCACCGTCGGCCACATCGGCCCCCAGATTCTGGTAGGCATAGATGATCTCATACATACCTGGATGATCGTCGATACCACTACGCAGTATGGTCTGGAAGTCAAACTCCTGACCTGTCTGGCGGTCGGTAACATTATCAAACTCGAGGAACAACAAATCCCCCAGATCCGGACGTTCTTCCTTATACTGAGACGCTATGGTCAGGCCCCATGGTTCTTCCCAATGACGGCGGTACTTCATCTCGAAACTGCCACGCCAGAAGGGTGCCAGCGCCTCGTAGAGGAAACCCGGGCCACGGTGCGCACCCATATACCAGTAGGCAGTGTTAAACTGCAACGCGCCCACTGTGTGCATCCGCATATAACCGGCATTGGCCTGATTGTACACCTTAAACTCGGCGCCCTCTTTGTAGAACAACCAGTCAATAGGCACATCGACACTGGTTTGAGAATCACCGACCAACCAGTCGGCATTGGGCTGCATACCAAACTCACCAAAGAGATCTATGTAGCCACCGGTGGAGTACTCATCAATCATAGGTGTACGACACATGGCATCGTTAAGGTTGGTACTGACTTTGTATTGCCGCTCAAGGAGCCGAGTGCTGGGCTGCAAGCCTGTCAGCGTCAAACCGTTTTCATCGGCAACAATCGCTTCGGCAACCGCAGGGTTATTGCTCTTGATGGTCGCCGGCGCCAAACGCATGCCTTCAGGTAACTTGAGCTGCAGTTCATAGTTGCGATCGCGGGATTCCAGGTTGGCCGCCAGTTTAACGGTAACATCCACAACATCTTCACTCAGCGCCTTGTCCTGGCTGACTGTCCAACTGACGGCATCCTCGCTGCGGCGGATATTGAGGGCACTAAAACCGAAAGAACCTTCAGCGCCCGGCCCGGCACCGAGATCCATACCGCCATAGAAAACATCCCCTTGCTTGGCATCGGGAATATTCCAGTTAAGAGTCAACTGGTAGTCACCGTTGCCATCGTGCGATGCCGGGCCATCCAAGCTCAACATACCACGATCGTCATCGGCCATGATCACCGCATGGCCGGTCACAGCTTCCACTTCCCCCTTGCCATAAGCCATGGCGGTGGCAAACCAATAAGTACCGGGAGCAGGATTTTCCAGGCTACAAAGGTTGTTTTCGGCTTGGCTGGAAGAGAAACACATCAGCTCGGCATCGTATTCAGCCTTGAGCGCCCTGTCATCCTGTTCCATCTCCTCCTGCGAAGGGATAAAGCCGTTGTTGCCGTTGGCATCACGACCCAGGATCACAAAAGGGAACACCCCTGAATAGCGTGGGTTCATATCCTCAAGCGTGCTGGTGCGCTTGGCGCTCTGCACTTCCACCACCAAACGCTTGGCGCCTTCAGGAACCGTGACTGTTTGAATATCCCAGCCCTTTTCTATGTAGTCCAGGTCAAGGAATGGCGCCACGGCTTCCAGGGTGGCACTTTTAAGTTCAGGCTGCACTGGGCCGTAGAAACGTGGCGTCAGCTGGGCATAGGCCGAGGTATTCATCTTCAGAGTCTCACTGCCCTGAGAGCGGCTGATCTCCAAATCCATGGATACCGGCATCTGATCTGCCTTACTGGCCACCACCACTGGCATGTGCAGCTCAGGGGAAGCACCCGACGCTTCAGTGAGCCTGAGCTCACCATTGAAGAAGGTGTTTTTGTTTTGTACCTGTTGCCAAGGCGTTCCCGGTTCGCTCGGATTGACGTTGGACTCAATCAGCGGCGGCACTTTGGCCTTGATCACCAGGGTCTGACTCTCACCCTTGGCAAGAGTAAAGTTCGTGGGAGAAACGCTGAGCTCAAAGCCCTGCTCCTGACCCAAAGCCTCGGCACTCCAGCTGCCGTCGCGGGTAGCAGTAACAGTACGCATCCAGCTGCAGCTTTGCTCACAGGCCATTTCCACCATGGAAGGCAGGTTGAGCCAATTGACTATCCCACCGTTTTCCGGATTGGCATTACGGTAATTTTCTATGGTCTCATCCATCACCAGGCCGGTATCGGCTGCACGGGCCACATTAATGGCACCGGCGCCAGCCATAAAGTGATAGAAAGGCTCCAGCAACTCATAACCTGTGTTGAGATACACAGGCCCGGCAGTCATCATCAGCGCCGACTGCACTTCAGCCGGGGTCCACTCTGGATGCAGCTGCATCAGCAACGTCATGGCACCCGTCACATGGGGGGCTGCCATTGAGGTGCCGCTCATAAAGGTCCAGTCAGAAGCATCCGGCGCTCCGGTAAAGGGTTGATCATCTGCGTTGGCAGCGTAAATCTGTACCCCGGGAGCAGTAAGATCCGGCACCAAGGTGTTGTTGGTGCGGCTCGGGCCCATTGAGCTGAAAGGCGCCAGGTTATTGGCCAACGCGTCGTCAAATAGATACTCGTTGCTGAAATCCGAGATAGTCGCGACAGCCGTGCCAGGCTCACTGTATTTAACCCAGTTTTTCAGCTTATATCTGTTACTCTGCTTCACCTGGATCCCAGGGATCACAAAGCTGTCGGCCACCAGATTGTCGACCTGATAGTCCACGTTTTGCAGAATAAAACCACCGGCGCCGCCGGCCGCTACATTCTTGGCCTTGTCCACTCTGGGAATGTCACCGCGCTCACAGATGACAATCTGGTCATCGCGGAAGGTTCCGGCAGGGAAAGGGGCGTTGCAGGAAGCGGCGTTGAAATCATCACTGGGATCAGGGTCGGCATAGTTTTCAGCCAGCACCACCTCACCGGTAATGCTGCCGGAGAAACTCTTGCCTGCAATAGGCTCGGACGGGCGATAACGTTCGTTGCCGCCGAAGTTGTCTATATGCTTGCTACCGGCTTCCAGCACCCTGTCGTGGGTGGTGGCGCCAACAGTTGTCACCCAGGGAGAGCTGTGATCCGCGCTCCAATAGGCGCCGGCATTACCGGCCGCTACGGCCACAGAAATCCCCGCTTCACGGGCTGCCAGAAAAGCCAACTCCATAGGGTCGGCCCAGGGTAAAGATTCAGCGCCACCGATTGAGAAGTTTATCGCATCGACCCCGTCGGCAATCGCATCTTCAAAAGCCGCCAGAATCGCCGACTCGGGACAACCTGCATAGGGATCACCACCATTGCCGGGCCAGCACACCTGATAAGAGATGATATGTGCCCGCGGCGCTACACCGCTGGTAGACGGGAAGTTAAAGGGCACATTAACCCCATCACTGGTAGCGTCACCTGTTGCAGCCTGCAAAGGTGTATTATCCAGATGGTTACCTGCTACTGTGCTGGCGGTGTGGGAGCCATGGCCGTTATAGTCCTCACCATTGGCCGGGCGCACCATGACAGGTGTGCCCCAGGGGTTGGCCTGAAATTCCGGCGCACCGTAAACATCTGTGATCTCGGGATAGGAATGTACCCCCACCAGTTTGTTGTTACACAGCTCAGGGCTGTCGACACAATCACCGGTAAACTTGTTGCTACCGAGCGGATTCAAACGCACATAGTCCTGATCCTCGGCAAAGGCCGGGTGATCTGTGTTAACCCCGGTATCTATGATCCCGACCAACATGCCCTCGCCCTTGGCAGCCAGGCCTGTACTCGGGTCCTGGCCGAGCCAGATCCGGTCGGCACCGATAAACTCAGGCCCTCTGTCGGTACGCAGTTGGAAAATGCGGTTAGGGGTTATCCGCTTGACGCCGCTCTGACGGGCAAGAATTTTGGCATCTTCCTGAGTCATCTCCACCACCATGGCATTGCTGGCGACGGTGAAGCGCTGTTTCAACTGCAGATTGGCGCCGGCCTGACGGGCGCGGTTTACGAAACTGTCCTGGCGCTGTTCCAGGAAGCGGCTGTAAGCCCTGGCATCAGTCGTATTGACACTGACCCGACCTTTGGCGATCAGCGAACGATTTTTTGGTGCCTTGGTGGCCGCCAGCCCTGAAATACTACCGTCATAAGTTGCCAGAGGCTCTTCATTAAGCTGCACTATATAACTTTGAACGCCACTGACAGATGGATCCGGTTGAAATATCTGTTCCGGTGTCCGTTGACGCAACACCTGATTGAGCACTCCCGGCTGACCGGCATAAATATCACCTTCAAGACTCGCCTTGCGGGCCTTGTCTGCCGCCAACACCTGTTCTTTGGTAAAACTTGGCTGATAGAAATTGCCTTTGCCCACAGGTTGCATCTGCACCTGGGCGGTGGCGCTCATCATGCCGCCGAAATAGAGCGCGGTCAGACTGGCCAGCGCCGTCTGCCGGAACCGCGTTCCAAGCTGATTATTTGTTATAGTCATAGGTCCTCTTTAAGACTCTTGCTTTCAATTACGCAGAAAATCTGCCCTCCAGATATAACAAACAAAAACAAACAATTTCGTAGCATTTGGTAACGTTGCAATTACATGCGGATTTATGGGATGCTGACGACACCTGCAGCTTTCTTTCAGCACTTTTGGGTTCCAAGCCTCTGATATGAAGGTTAAATATGAAACTGACTTGGGTATTTTTTCTGCTATTTCTGCAGCAGCCATGGCTGGCTTTCGCTAACTGTAATCCTTCATCCCCTTCAACTTCTGAACCGGCAGTACCGCTGCATCTGACACTGACCAATGATCCCTGGCCTCCTTTTATTGAGACCGATGGCAAAACCGGTTTGGCACTGGAAATAGTTCAGAGCGCGCTGGCGGTTCATTGTTATCGCTTACAGGTGGAGTTAAAACCCTGGGCCAGGGCACTGAGGTCGGTTAAAGAGGCCAAAACCGATCTGCTGCTGGCGACCTGGCATACGCCGGAGCGAGAGCAAGTGCTGTTGTTTTCTGAGCCCTATCTGCAAAATCGCCAGCGTTTCATCAAGCGCCGTGGCGATCCCTTTGAATACACAGATCTCGACAGCCTCAAGGAGAAAAGAATCGGCGTGGTACGCGGATACAGCTATCAAACCGGTTTTCGCGCCGCACGCGATTTTATTCGCGTGCCCAACAACAGTCTGGAGTCCAATCTGAAGATGTTGGCAGTGGGGCGTCTGGATTTGACTCTGGAGGATGAAATTGTCGCCACAGATACATTCTGGCGTCTGCACCAGGAAGATAGCTTCGACTTTACCGGTCCGCCACTGGATATTCGCAACCTGCACCTGAGCACCAGTCGCCTTCATCCCCATGGCGCAGAGTTGATAGCCGAGTTCAATCAAGGGCTGGAGACAATCAAAAAAAACGGCGAGTATGCCAAAATACTCGCCAAATATGGGGCAATTCTACAAGGACGCCGGGCGCCGCCAATACTGCATCTCGATGGCGCCATGGCTAAGCGGGTTAAGGATAAGACTCCGAACGGGATGTTCTGCTTCAGTCAAGAGTGGCCAGCATCTCATCCGAGTAATCTTGCAGGCGCTCACCGCTGCGAACCTTGGCGATATAGTCAGGGTTAGCAATAAAGGGGCGGCCTATGGCGACCAGGTCAAAACGCCCGGCAGCAATCGCCTCGGCGGCCGTTTCCGGGCTGTAGCCACCCACACCCACCAGATTTCCCTGGTAGTGACGGCGCATGTAGTCCGATACCCGGCCATCGAGGAAGTCAAAGCGCATGTTGTCGTCAAACATGCCCTCGTGCAGATAGGCCAATCGGCGTGAGCCAAGCTCAGCGAGCAGATAATCGAACACCTGACGGTCACGGGGATCGGCACTCATATTAAAGTATGCCCCGGGTGACAAACGCAGCGCCGTGCGATCTGCACCTATGGCGGCTATGGTGGCATCCACTACTTCCAGGGCAAAGCGGCTCATGTTTTCAGGCGTTTGGCCGTACTCATCTTCACGTCGGTTGCTGTCGTAATGCAGGAACTGATCGATGAGATAACCGTTGGCGCCGTGGATCTCCACACCATCGAAACCGGCCTCAATGGCGTTTTCTGCCGCCTTGGCGTAATCACGCACCAGTTCAGCAATCTCGGCCTTGCTGGCCGCCTTTGGGGTTTGATAGCTCAGCTCGCGCATTCTCGGCACTGTACCTTCAACGCCCACGGCAGATGGTGCCAACACATGCTCACCATTAAAGAAGTGCGGATGCGCGACCCTGCCTGTGTGCCACAGCTGGGCAAAAATCTTACCGCCCTTTTCATGCACGGCATCTGTCACCCTGCGCCAACCGGCAATCTGAGCCTGGGTAAAGAGCCCAGGAGTATTGGGATAGCCCTGCCCATCCGGGCGAATGATGGTGGCTTCACTGATGATCAGCCCAGCCTCGGCGCGGCGGGCGTAGTAAGCCAACATGGCATCGGTCGGCACCAAATCGGCATCGGCCATACAACGGGTTAGCGGCGCCATCATAAAGCGGTTATTGAGTGTGATGCTGTCATTGAGACGATACTGTTCAAACAAGTTCTGGTACATGGTTCCTGCCCTTGGCGAGTTAACGGCTCAGTCACTGGCATTCGCCTTATTCAGAGCCTGAGGAGCTGAGCCCCTATTTGAATGTTTGTTCAAGATAAAGATTGTTGAATGATCATTCAAGCCTTTTTTGAACAAATGTTCAAATTGCAGTAAACTCGGCGCATCACAGTGGGAAATCATCTTATGAGAAACGCCGAATTCGATCGCGAGAAAGTGCTGCGCAGCGCCATGAATGCCTTCATGGCCAAGGGTTACAGCAAGACGAGTATGCAGGATCTGACCCGGGCAACCGGCTTGCATCCGGGGTCTATCTATTGTGCCTTCGACAATAAGCACGGGCTGTTTCTGGCGGCGATTGACCAGTACCACGCCGATCGCGAGCAGCAGCTACAGGGCTTTTTCCCGGCCGAGGGTTCACGACTCGAGTGCCTGCGGCGTTATCTGGACAACATAGTCAGCGAGTGCCTCAGCTGTGACACCAGCCAGGCCTGCCTTTTGGTCAAGGCCTTGAGCGAAGTGGGTGAGCAAGATCTGGCTGTGCAACAAAGAGTGAACCAACATCTACAACAATGGCAAACGGCGTTGCAGCAGATACTGCAGCAGGCCCAGGCGCAAGGTGAACTGGCCGCCGATAAAGATCCGGCGCAACTGACCCGGTTTCTGATGATGGGTATTTATGGCCTGCGCACTTATGCCCATACTCGCCCGAGCGCCGATGAACTCAGAGCCCTGGCCACAGAGCTGTTTGAACACCTGAGTCTCTGAGCCGACCGCAAGCCTTGAGCGCCCAAGGCGCAGTCGCACTGCAGCATCACTGGGCCTTGAAGCCTATCCGAAAGCCACCCCAGTGTTTGCCCTTAACATAGATAGGCACAGAGAGATCGTGCATCACCTCGCCCGTATCACGCTTGTAGGTCTGCAGCAGCACCGGCTCCGTGTGCTGGCCACAGCGGATCCCTGTTGGGTCGTTGAACAATCTCTTGGTGCGGTTTTGCAGCATATCCCGCTCCCTATCGCCGGTCAGCGGCTGGCAAAAACGCTGATTGTGAGTCGGAAAGTAGCCCTTCTTATCGACCGCACCGGCGTAAATCACCTGCCGGTGACGTTCCAGTATCGGTTCCTGCAAGGCCGGAAAGTGCTTGTCGGTAAAACCGTCAAAGGCGGTGTTGTATTTGGGTGGCTCTGTCGCCGCTATCGGCCGATATTGCGGCGAAAACAGCTGCTGCTCAGTAAATTTGCCTTCCACCAACCCTTGCTCCAGCGCCTGGCCGCAAGCCTTGGCGGCCTGCTGCGCTTCTTTGAAAATAAGCTGATCGAAACTGCCGGTATCCCAATGGGAAAGCGCCCGGAACATTCCCTCTGTGGTCTGCGACAGCCCAAAGGCCTGACGGGAGATCTGCTCGCTGCGACGACCTGTATCTGTCAGCGACTCGCTGATATGGGTAATGGCATTGGAAATATCCGCCGTAGTGCCGCGATATTCACGTAAAGCCGCCTCAATCTGCTCCAACGCCTGCGCCGAGTCCTCGACACCCGAAGCGATACTGTCAAACCTCTGCTCCAATGAATTCATGGCATCCACGGCGCCGGCCGTTTGGCTAACCACCTGATTCATTAGCTGTGAGGTGCCATCGGTCAGCTCTCTAATCTGGGTCAACATGGCGGCAATATTCTGAGTAGCCTCTGCGGTCTTGGCCGCCAGACTGCGCACCTCATCGGCCACAACGGCAAAGCCCCTGCCCGCCTCTCCGGCTCTGGCGGCTTCAATGGCGGCATTGAGCGCCAACAGATTGGTCTGGGCAGCAACACTGTCAATCACTTCGGTGATTTTGCCTATGGCATCGGCCTGCGCCTTGAGTTGCCCCACCCCGGAGGCGGCCTTGTCGACATCCTGACTCAAGGCTTCAACCGCACGAAAACCACTGACAGCATACTGACGCCCTTCCATGCTGACACTGCGGGATGCCTGTGCCTGATTGAGCACCACTTCGGCGTGTTCACTCAAGACCACGGTAGTATGACTCAGCTGATTGGCAGCCACGGCAATTTGCCCGGCTTGCTGGCCGCTGGAATCCAGAGTGAGCTTGAGCTGGTCAACAAAGTGGGACACTTCGGCAGCGCCGATAGCAATACGACTGGCATCCCGGCCCAGTTGCTGCGCCGCCTTGTCATCACCTGCGCTCTCGCTGGATACCTGCTTGGCATTTTGAACCACAGGGCGGGAAGCCCAGCGCAGCGCCAATACAGGGCCAATAAGCGCAAGACACCATCCAAGCAGTGAAAGTAATAGATTGTCGGCACTTAAAGCCAACTGGACACAACCCAGTGCCAGCGCCCCGAGCAGCAAACCCGCCAGCATAGGCCAAATACGGTTTTCCTCAAACATGCAGCCTCCCTTCCTATCCTTAGTGTTGGTTTGCACCAAATAAGGGATCCTTGAGTTTTCAGCATAACCCAAAGCACGGCGATCTGCCGAATTGGACATAAGTCTATAGTGAGGCTATGAACTTCTACGGCCGGAGACGGTAAGCATGATCAGGCGTGGCTTCACACTGCCGGCAGCCCGACGGGCGGACAGGTGCATTTAGTGTGGGAAAGCTGCTAGAATCTGCCACTCTTTTTCAACGCATTGATGAGACATTGCAAAGATGGGCAGAGCATATCAAAACCGCAAGGAATCCATGGCCAAAACGGCCGCACAGAAGACCAAGGTCTACTCCCGTTACGGGAAAGAGATCTACGTGTGTGCCAAGGGTGGCGGTGTCGATCCCGACGGTAACCTGGCACTGCGGCGCCTGATTGAGCGCGCCAAGAAAGATCAGGTACCGGCACACGTTATTGACCGGGCTATCGACAAGGCCAAAGGTGGTGGCGGTGAAGACTATGATACTGCCCGCTATGAAGGTTTCGGCCCGGGTAACTGCATGGTGATTGTCGACTGTCTGACCGACAACGGCAAGCGCACCTTCACCGAGGTTCGTCAGGCCTTTGTGAAGAATGATGCCAAACTGGGTGGCCCAGGCACTGTGGCCCACATGTTCGATCACCAGGCGGTATTTGTCTTCCCCGGTGAAGATGATGAAGTGGTGCTCGAGGCCCTGATGATGGCCGATGTCGATGTTGCCGATGTCGAGTTGGAAGATGGCATGATCAGTGTCTACGCCCCCAACACCGAATTCTACAAAGCCAAGACGGCATTGCAGGAAGCCTTCCCCGAGATCAACTTTGAGATGGAAGAGATCACTTTCGTGCCACAGAGCATGGTGGAAGTGTCCGGTGAAGATGTCGCCCAGTTCGACAAGTTTATTGCCGCACTGGAAGACTGTGATGACGTGCAAAATGTCTATCACAACGCCGAGATCATCGAATAATCTCAAAGATTTA
The DNA here is from genome assembly GCF_000813075.1 of Shewanella sp. ECSMB14102. Classification (NCBI taxonomy): domain Bacteria; kingdom Pseudomonadati; phylum Pseudomonadota; class Gammaproteobacteria; order Alteromonadales; family Shewanellaceae; genus Shewanella; species Shewanella sp. ECSMB14102. The sequence goes on along the minus strand of NZ_JWGX01000013.1, from coordinate 84,691 downwards.
GAATATGGAAAAGGGACCAGATGGTCCCTTTTTCATTTCTGCATCAAAGTTAAGTCCTTGAATTAACGCAGTTCCATTTCCTGGATGATCTCGTGGGCAATTTCCGGGGTCGTCACCTCGGGCTTTTCATGAAGATCGGCTTTGAGCTGTCCCTTTCTGTGCTTGAGCGCCGCTTCCAGTTTTTTGCCTGCCTCGGCGATAGCCGGATACATGACTTCGTTCTTGCCGGAGGCCGCGACCGCCACCCCCTCGTAATTGGTTCGAATATCAACCTGATGTACGCCATGCTCTTTGGCAATAATGATGTCCAAGCCGATCAGGCTGGGAAAATGCTTGGCGATTTTGGAAAACTTCTCTTCGATATGGCTACGTACTGCTGCTGTAACTTCAACATGATGACCTGAAAGCTGAATTTTCATAGGTTTTCCTTTTTTCTGCTGATTCACTTATAGAGCTTGGGGCTTTCAGCGTAAAACACAAGGGGCAATGTTCAAATAAAGCTCGATAAGTGCCTTATTCTGCTCTTGTATGGTCAAAATTAATCCAGAGTTCATCATACTCCCTGTTTAGTGCTGTTTTTATCGCCTGTAATTAGCTCGATTTAATTCAGTTCAATATTTTCAGCCCCTTCATTATCAAACCCTGGCCAACTTGATACAGGCATCATTTACAAGTAAAACACGAATGCTAATGTTTATCATTAAGCATTATTAAGATAGAATCAGCGCATCTCTTTCCCTTGATGACCAATGCACTATCCGCAGCAATCATGAAATCTTTATCTCTATTACAGTTTCCCAGGCGCCATCCCCAAGCCCTGACCATTATCAGCCGGGCGCTGGCATCTATTATTGGCGGTTATCTTATTGCGTCTTTGGCCTGTGCCCTGTTGGCTGTGAGTCTGCCGATGAGCCGTATCGACAGTACAGTGTGCGCCATGATGCTGTCTTTTTTGATCTACGCCCTGGTGGTTATCAGGGTATTTTGCATCAAACGCAGTTTGCGGGCCTGGCAGGAACTCCTGCTGCTGGCGACCGCCCTGTTTGGCGTGCTGAAACTGCTGGGGGCTTGAGATGAAAGACAGTTTTTTTCGAACTATGACCTGGCTACACACCTGGGTAGGCCTGCTGGTTTGTTGGGTACTGTTATTGGTGTTTTTTGCTGGCACCCTGAGCTACTATCGCCATGAAATCAGCCTGTGGAATCAGCCTGAGCTACACAAAGAGGTGTTCCAATCCTACGATACCACCCGCCTTACTGAGCAACTGAGTCAGGGCGAGGATTATCTCAGGCAAAATGCGGTCAACGCCCAGCGCTGGCTGATTGAATTCCCCACTGAGCGTCATCCCATGTTGAGTTATGGCTGGCAACAGCCGCCGGAGCCGGGACAGCGCCGCGGCGCCTTCAGTGAACATGCAGTCAAGGCCGATAACAGCGGCTATGTGACTGAAGTGCGGGAGAGCCGCGGCGGCAACTTTTTTTATCGCCTGCATTTCGATCTGCATTATATCTCGGCCATCACGGCGCGCTGGATTGTCGGTTTCTGCACCATGTTTATGCTGCTGGCGATCATCTCAGGAATAGTGATCCATAAACGCATCTTCAAGGACTTCTTCAGCTTTCGCCCCGGCAAGGGCAGCCGTTCCTGGCTCGATGCCCATAATGTCAGTTCGGTACTGGCACTGCCATTCCATCTGATGATCACTTATACCGGGCTTATCACCCTGATGATCATCTATATGCCTTGGGGCATATTGGTCAACTATGACAGTGACCGCCGGGAATTTATCAATGAAGCCCGCCCCGGCAGCAGCTTCACCTGCATAGCTGCCGCCAATGCAGCCGCGCCTCAATTGCCACTGGCAAACTTTTTGCCCAAGGTGCAGCAAACTTTTGCCGAACTGCCGCTCAAGTCGGTGTCAGTGATCAACCCGGATGATGCCAACAGCCGGGTAGTGGTCACTTTCAACACAGGCGAGCAGGTCACAGAGCGGGAGCTGTTTATGGTGTTCAGCGGTACTGATGGCGAGCTTCTCTACAGCGCGGACAACGACATCAGCGCCGCCAAGGCAACTCACGACGCCATGATGTCCTTGCACACCGCCCGTTTCTCCGGCCCCGTACTGAGGGGGCTCTTCTTCCTTCTGGGGCTGAGCGGCTGCGTGATGATAGCCAGCGGTACCTTGATGTGGGCGGTTAAGATTCGCCAGAAACAACAAAAAGCCATCAGTCAGGGCGCCAAGCCCAGCCTGGGTCTGCGCCTGGTGGAAACGCTGAACCTGATGTTTATCCTCGGCCTACCCCTGGGTACAGTGGCCTTTTTCTATGCCAATCGCCTGCTGCCGGCCTCTTTGCCTGGCCGCAGTCAATGGGAGGTTCACAGTTTCTTTATTCTGCTGGTGATCAGTGGCCTGCTGGCTATCTGGCGCCGAGACAAAGCCATGTGGCGCGCTCAACTGGCGGCGCTGACAGCCGCACTGGCGTTCTTGCCGCTGCTGAACGCCCTGACCTCGCCAGCCAACCTGCTGAGCAACTTCGCGGCCGGTCAATGGCAATTGGCAGGATTTGATCTGCTGGCGCTGGCCTTCGCTGCCCTTGGCTTATTTGCCTTCAAGCGTTTGGGGAGACTGCCAATGAAACAAACGGCCAAGGCCCAAAAACTTAAGGCGGTGCGCGGATGATGATTGCACTTATTGCGTTGACTTATCTCGCCTTTGGCCTGCTGGCCATGTCCATGTTCGGTCATTTCCGTGAGGCCATGGGGCGCGCGCCAAAAACATTGGAAAGCCAGCTATTGTATGTCAGTGGTTGGCTGACGCTATTGATGAGCCTGATACTGTGTGTCACAAAATATGATTGGGGTTACGGTAGCATACTGTTTTTCGGTCTGATGACGCTGGCCGCCCTGCCTGTGGTTTTACAGCTCAGCTATGCCAGCCGTAGCCTACCAAAAACGTTAATATTGGCACCTGTCATCCTGATAGCGGGTTGGTTTATCTAGCCAACTCTGCCTCAAACTCGCCATGAAAAAGCGCTGCAACTGCAGCGCTTTTTAGTGTGTATCTCAAAAGAGATCCAGCAATCAGCGAGGATTTTTCGGGTTTTTACAGCCTTTGCCCTTACATCCACCTGTGTCACCGCCACCGCCGGTGCCACTGCCGGAGCAACCATTGGCGGTCAGATAATCCACAGCATCCTTGGCCTGTACCAGACCATAACCTGTCTCATCATCACGGCCGGTAGCACCAAGATCTTCGGCGGTGGCACGCAATGCCGCACGAATGTCACTGTTGCTGCACTGAGGGAAATGACTCCACACCAAGGCCGCAACCCCGGCCACATGAGGTGTCGCCATCGAAGTGCCGTCGAAGTATGCATAGTTACCCGCACCGATATCAACGCTGGCATTGCTGCCGACTGCCGCCAACATGGCCGCACCATCGGTATCACTCACACCCACAGACGGAATGGCGGTAACCACCTCACCCAGAGTCCCGTTTAAGGCCCCCGGCTCATTGTTGTAGATAATGGCCGCAACACCACCGCCGTTTTCACAGGCGAGCACCTTGTCGGAGAAGGCGATATTACCGCGCTGAATTAAACACACCTTGCCGGCGGCATCACACTGGCTCTCACCTGTGCCGCAGTCAGCCAGAGTACCGGCGGCGCTACCTGTAGGTGAGCCTTCCATACCTATGGCCTCATAACCATTGCCGGCAACAGCGGCAGCAGCTACCAATGCAGTGCCCATAGGCACAGAGGAAAGTACGCCGACCCCCGGGCCGGAGAGCTCAACCTGACTGGTACGCTGTGAGAAATCCGCATGCTGCTTGTTGGCATCCACTGCGGCAACCGACACCACAGAGTTATAAGATGCCGGATAAGAGTGACGGGTATTACCGTCGTTACCGGCTGCAGCAATACTCAGAATGCCGCGACTGTCGGCGGCAGCAAAGGCGCTGTCCTCGGTGCGGCTCTTCATGCTGCCACCCAGACTCATGTTGATTACCTTGGCGCCGGCCTGTTCACACTTGTCCAGTGCGGCAACCAGGCTGGATGAATAGCCCCAACCATCGGCATTGAATACCTTGATAATGTGCAAGTTAAGATTGCCGTTGGGGTTTACGCCTACCACACCAACCCCATTGTTGAGCGCGGCAATAGTCCCGGCCACATGGGTACCATGATGGTTTTCATCTGTGTACCAGTTGCCGGTACCCGGATCATTGGTGCCATCAACATTGTTGCCCGATAGGTCTTCATGAGCCAACTGGTAACCCGAATCTATGATACAGACCTTCATATTGCCGGTCTGGGCGTCACTGAGTTGGTCGGCCTGCACCATGGGAATACCATAAGGCACTATCTGTGAAAGCGGGAAACGCTTCACATCCGCTTCGACATATTCCACGTTGGGATTGTTGGCCAGGCCCTTGAGAGCCTGAGCCGGAATAGAAAAAGCGGCGGCGTTGTGGGCCGACAGATCCAGCTCCATTTTGGCACCCATGGCCTTCATCTGCGCCATAGTGCTGGGGCCTTTCCCCTCCTTAAACTTGACTATGTAGCGCTCGTTATCTGCAGCCTGTGCACCGACGCACAGCGCCAAAGTCACCGCTGCTGCGAGGGGCTTGTAAAATGCCTGCATAATGTTCTCCTGCAATTTGTTTTTGGTCTGCATTTCGATCTATCTCGAAATATTATTTTTATTAACAATTGAAACAAGGTGTTTACACACGCTATTGTTATAGCGCTGCCAGACTTGAGATGCAAGACTAAAGTAGGTGGAATGACCAAAGAATTAAGACCAAAGAACTAATGGCAGACATTCATGTAATTAACTTTAAAAACAACACTTTAATAAAGATTTTCTGTTGATTTTGCCGAAAAATATCGAGCATAAATGGATCCTGCCCCCCAGTGGCAGACAAGGGTTTGGCAAATAGGCTATAGTGGCCGCTACTTTGCAAACCGTCTCAAGGAGCATCCAATTGAGTTTTCATCTGACCGTATCCTGGCAAACCAGCCCGGCGCCCGAGGGAGAGTTCAATCGCGATCATCAAATAGACTTTGGTACTGGCCAACAACTGCTGGCGTCAGCAGCCCCCGAATACAAAGGCAATGAAACCAAAGTCAACCCGGAAGAGAGTCTGCTGGCGGCACTGTCGTCCTGCCATATGCTGACTTTCCTGACTATAGCTCACTTGAAGCGCTTACCGGTCGAGAGCTACCGGGATAACGCCACCGCAGAAATCGGCAAGAAGGAATCAGGTAAAATCGCCGTGACCCGTATGACTCTTAATCCTGAAGTGGCCTTTGCCGAAGGCACCGAGATAGATAGGGAAACATTGGCAAAGATCCACGAAAAGGCACATGCCAACTGCTTTATCGCCAACTCTCTGGCGGCAGATACCGAAGTGGAAATCAATTTCTGAGCAATAAAAACGGGTGCTACCGGCCTGGGAACCAAGTGGCCGATAACACCCTAACACCTGCACGGGGGATGCAAATGCATCCCCCGTTTTTTATACCTCGACGTTTACTTAATATCGTCCGCTTCCCCCTTGGGAGGCATGGGGCGAGCATTCAATGCCGGTATCGGCTCCCGCAACAATTCATCCTTGAGATAACTGATAGCCCGCTCAAGCTGGGCGTCTTTGCCGTTGAAGGTTGCCAGTGGCAAGTTGTCTACCTCGATATCCGGGCTGACACCTCGGCCTTCAAGCACCCAGCGACCATCGATGGCATACTGAGGATACTCGGCAACCCGCGCCATGCCCCGGTCGGTGAGGCTGTTGCGACCCGAGAGCCAAACCCCGGCGCCCGCCGTCTGTTTACCCACCAAGGGCGCCAATCCCAGTGCCTTTATGCCGGCGGAGAAGGTTTCACCATCGGAGTAGGTCAACTGATCTGTCAGCACCACCAGGTGGCCGCGGAACGTCTGCTGCATGTTGACATAAGGCGCACCTGTTGTGGGTTGCCAGAAGGCCCAGGCCTTACGCAGCAGCTTTTCGATAATCCAGCTGTCGATATTACCGCCACGATTGCGGCGCACATCGATAACCAGGCCATCCTTGTCATAGTTGGCGTAAAACTCGCGAGCAAAGCTCTCAATATCATCACTGCCCATGGCATACAGATGCAGATAACCTATCTTGCCGTCGCTGGCCTTGGCCACCTTATCGGCATTGGCATTGACCCAATCGAGATACCTGAGTTTGGCGTTATCACGGTTGCTGATGGCCTGCACTATTACCTTGTGCTGCTTGCTGCCGCGCTTGAGGCCCAAAAGCACCTGTTTATCGGCCTGATTACGCAGCATGGAGGTGAGCTGCGCCAGGGTAGCCAGCTTACGGCCATTGATATGGGTGATGATGTCGCCATCGCGGACATCGACTCCGGGGCGCGCCAGCGGTGAGGCCTGCATCGGCAACTCAGGGTCGGTGCGATAGATATGGCTTACCTTGACACCATCTTTCACCTGACTCAGACGTGCACCCAGCTCGGCGGCCTTGGGCATATCGGGATCCTTGGCAAAGTCACCACCGCGCACTTGAGAGTGCAGCGCATCCAGTTCACCCATCATCTGAGTGAAGATGTCATTCAGCTCATGTCTGTCGGTGAGCCGGTCCAGCAATGGCTGATATTTGGCCTTGGCGGCTTGCCAATCGACACCGCGCATCTTCTTGTCGAAAAAGGAGTCTCTGTGCATCAGCCAGGCATCTTCAAAGATCTGCTGCCACTCCTGACGCGGTTGAATGGCGAGTTGCCACTGGGATGTTTGCACCACAGCATTGCTGAGATCGCCCGGCAGTTTGTCACCCACTGGCACTATTACCATCTCTTTGGGATTGCTCTGCTTACGCAGCAATACCTTGCTCTGATCGGCCGAGAGCTGATAATCGCGCACATCATCGGCGAAGGTTTCCAGCTTGGGGCTCAAAGGGTCAAACCTTACCAGCTTGAGCGCCGACTGTTCGCCTGTGATATCGCTATCTAGCAGATAGAGCCCCGAGTCCAGCACCTGCAAATTCTGGTAGTTACCCGCCTCGATGGGGACTTGCCACAGCCGCGACTTCAGGCCTTGCCAATCCACTTGCAGCTTATCGTCAGCGGCCTTTTCATCACCGGCAACAGCGCCTTGCAGCTCGTTGGGACGTTGGAATGGGAAACGGGCATCCTGACTCAATGCCAGGGCAAATATTTGGCTACGCTTGTCAAATACGGGGCCCATGTTGCGATCGCCCCAAGGCGAAGATGGAGTGGCCTGGAACTCACGGTTTGACAGGAAATAGAGCCACTGGCCATCCGGGCTGAAGCTGGGCGAGAAAGACTCGTACTTGTCGCTGGTCAGCATCTCGCCCTTGGCGGATTCCAGCGAGTAGAGCATCACCTGGCTGCGCTGGGCACCGACTTCCGAGCGAGTCAAAGCCAGGAAGCGGCTATCCGGCGACCAACGGATATCGACATAGGGGCCGAGACCTTCGTTGTTGGTCACTATCTTCTTGTTACTGCCGTCTTTGAGATCCAGCAGCCACAAATTACCGGCATAATCATCATGAGCCAAATAACGCCCATTGGGCGACAGCTCCAGGCTCATTCTCAATGTGTTGCCATCTTGGGTCAGCTGCTTGGCGCCAGCGCTGCCATCGGCGGGATAACGCCAGATCTCCTGCTCACCGGAAGCATCCGAGATGGCATAGACCCAACGGCCGTCATGACTCATCAGTGCATTGCGCATTCTATGCTTGCCGTCCGAGTCCAGCTCTACCAGGCGGGAACCATCTGTAGTCGCCAGCGCCACATGGCTGCGGGCAGTGATGACCACCTTGTCTCCTGCCGGGGCCAGCCTGGCACTGGTGGCAAAATCGAGCGGATCGTTAACCCAATGTTCACGCCGCTCGGGGAAGTCTGAGGCCAGACGCAGATCCAGCTTCTGCTCCTGCCCGGAAGCCAGGTCCCACAGGTGAATATCGGCACCCAGCTGGAACACTATGCGGCCGCCGTCCAGATAGGGGCTGCGCACTTCGAAATCACGATATTGAGTCAACTGTTTAAGATCTGAGCCATCGCTGGCCATAGACCAGATATTGGCGTTGCCATCGGCATCCGAGACGAAATAGACCCGCCCCTGCCACAGCATGGGATGACGCAGCGAGCCCTGATGCTCTTTGCCCAGCCGCACAGCCTCTTTGTCCTGCCCCAGTTGATAACGCCACAGTTCACCCATGGCGCCGCCGCGGTACACCTTGGCATTATCCCCTGTGGTTTGCAGCCCAAAGCGGCTGAAGTAGACATACTCGCCTTGTGGGTCAACCACGCCTTCTATGGCATCGGCCAACGGCAGATCGCGGGTTGTCAGGGTATCCGGGTTTACCGAGCGCAGCACCCAGTAGTTCGCCGGCCCCTGGGCATTGTCTGTGGCATAGAGAATTTCGCCATTTGCGGTCCAGCCCTGTAGCCGAACCTGGCTGTTTTCGAAACTGACGCGCTTTGCAAGCCCGCCACTCATGGGGATCACATAGACTTCCTGGGCACCATCATAGTTGGCGGTAAACGCCAGCGATTTTCCATCGGCAGAGATCTTGGCATTCAGCTCTTCGGCCGGCAGGCTGGTCAAACGGGCAGCTTTCTCCTGCCCGAGTGTCTGAGTCCAGATATCCCCTTCGGCAGTAAACACCAGGGTATTGTCATGAATCGCGGGCGAACGGTAATAGCCCTGACCCGCTTCTGCGGCATAGGCGGCTGCACTGCCCAAAGTTCCCAATGCCAGCATACAGCAGGCCACGGAGTGACGAAGTTTCATCAATGCCTCTATTCTCTGTTATTAATCAGTTAGCGCGGTTTTACGAGCCCAACAAGTTAGCAGAGAAAGCGGCGGGATTCAGCTGTTGCCGACGACAGAAGTTTTAGCAAATGTGTCGGCAGGCATACTGAAAAAATCAAACTGATAGCGGCCAGCCGTGGGTAATTTTGCTCAAGGATTCATTCACATCGAACAGCCTGATGCGTATGTTGTGGGCGCCCATGGCCGCCACTCGTTGTGAGTGCATGCAGGCGTAAGCTTCGGCGCTGGCTTCATCTTCAAACAGATAGATGCCACCGGCCTCGCCGCTGCGTGGGTTTTCGGTCCAGATTTTGGCAATGAAACCCGGCTCCCGGGTAATGGACTCGGCCAGAGGTTTGGCCTGCTCAGTCAGGGCATCGCCCATCATTTCGGCGGGAAATTCAAAATCAATTTGCAATAGAGTGGTCATTCAACCCTCCCCTTGGTTTGCGGATTAATGTCAGGGAAGATGCAAACAAGTGATTGGCCTTGAATGCCTGTCACTGTTAATGCTGCTCGCTTGGCAGATAGCAGCATGAGAACCTTCCTTATGAAATCATAAAACTGCGGCGCGTTCGCTACAAGGAGGCACAAATTGGTGGCATAGTTACCCTAAAGTAACTTGCGCCCAGCCTTATGACACTCAATCAGCAAGCCCCTCTCTGCCCGGCCTATCAGGTTCTGCGGCTGATCTGCGGCAAATGGAAACCCGCCATTCTGTTCCTGCTGCAACAGCAGCCACAGCGCTTCAGCTACTTAAAACGGCATCTACCCGGTGTCAGTCAAAAAGTGCTGACCGCTCAGCTAAAGGAGCTGGAGCAAGACGGCGTACTCACCCGTACTCTCTACCCTGAAGTGCCGCCCAGGGTCGACTATCGTCTCAGTCCGCTTGGAATGGCACTGTTGCCGCTGCTGGAGCAGATGCACCTTTTTGCCGAGCAAAACGCCGACTTGCTGACGGGAGAGGCCCAATGAAACCTGTGCCCTGGCTCGATGGCATGAAGCGCTGGCATTTTGCCTTGGCCACGCTTTTATTATTCGGTACTGAAATATTGATAGCCCGCTACGCCCCGCCCGGCTTCATCCGCGGGTTTATCGGCGATCTGCTGGTAGTAATATTGATGTTTTGCGCCCTTAAAACTCTTACCCCTTGGACAAGTCGGTTGCTGCTTCCCTTGGTGCTGGCATTTGCCTTCGCCATAGAGTTTGGTCAGGCCTTTGGCTTGGTGGATAAGCTGGGGCTGGGCCATATTCGCCTAGCACGAATCGTTATCGGCAGCCACTTCGACTGGCTGGATCTGCTGGCATACAGCCTGGGTTGTTTGCTGTTACTCCCGGGCTCCCTTGCGCTACCTTTCCCGGGGAAGAGACAAGCTCAAAGTGCCCGGGAATAACCCCTGAATAAAACTCAGTTTCGGTGCTTGCTCCCCGGCTTAGGCCAATATCAGCACCACCTGGGCGGCATTGGGCTGAGAATTACCCGCTAAATCGGGCTAAAAGACCGGGAGCAGGTTGGCAGCTGCCCCCCGTGGATTTGACGGTTCAAAAAGGCGGTTTAAAAATCACGGCTCAAAATAAGCTTAAACCTTGTAACGCTCGCTAGCGGGTCAGGCGGTTTATCAACACCTGATGCTGAGGGAAACGCTCGAGCAGTTCATTACGGCCGAACAGCTTGAAGTCATCGAAAGTAAAGCCAGGTGCCACCATACAACCTACCAGCGAATAGCCCGGATTATTCATTGCCGAACCAAAAATAGTGCCTTTGGGCACCAAGACCTGTGGCCGCTCACCTTTGGCCAAGTCCATCCCGAGTTGCGCCTCGGTCAGCTCACCCTGCTCTGAGAGCATATATATGGTCAGCGACTCGCCACTGTGGAAGTACCACATCTCATCGGCCGTCAGTTGATGCAGGTGGGACACTTCCCCCGTCTTGAGCATAAAGTAGATGCTGGTCCACAGGTTACGGCTGTCATCATAGTGACTGTCCGAAACGAATGAACGACCGAAATACCCGCCCTCAACATGGGGCTCAAGCTCGAGTGCCTGGATAACATCATCGGCGGTCAACATAAAAAACTCCTGTTATTAAAATAAGGGCAGGCTCCCTGCCCTGTGATGGATTGAAACTGACTGACTTCCCGGTAACTTTTTTTAAGCCCGTAACTCTTTTTAAGCCCCGTCACTATATTTAAACTCAGTCACTCTCTTTTAAGCTCAATCTTTAGTCTCAGTGATTCTCTTTGACTTCGAGACTCTGCTCGAGACGCTCAAGCAAGGCTTGCCAGCGCTCGCTCTGCTCGCGATTAAGCGCTTGCGCATTCTCGGGCGCCGTAGCCTGATGGATAAAGGACTGCTGCTTCAGTTGCTGCTGGGCCGCTTCTTTCACCTGAGCCGCTTCATTTAGGCTCAAGGCCTTGGCTAAAGCATCCGGCAGCGTCAGTTGATAATCTGCAACTATGCCTCGTACCAGCACTGCCGCCTGCTCAAGTTCACCGGCTTCGATGGTACTTGTCAGCAGATCCAATCGGCCGTCGATATCACTTGGCTGCGCGGCCAGAGCTTGCTGCTGCCTGGGGGCCATTCCCGCTCTTTGCTGCACACTCTGTTCTGCCACGGCGCGATTCTTGGCAGCAGCGCTTTCTTGAAGATGCATATCCTGTTGCTGAACAGCCTGTTCCTGAGGTGCCGCTCGCTTGGCGGCCATGGACTGCGGCGCCGCCATCGGCTCAACTCTGGCGGGCTGCGCCGCATCTTCAGCGCTATCTGGCTGCGGGCTGATTTCCAGATTAGCCGGAGCACTGAGCTGCGGCGCCGATGCGTTTCGCAGTTCGGGATTCAGAATAAACAACCCTGCCACCAGCATCACAGAAGCCGCTGCGGATAGGCCATATCTGTGCTTTTGCCAGAAACCGGGTGCCGGACGGATCACCTCTGGCGCTTGACGGCAGTTGTCCCTCGCCTGCTGCAGAATGTGCTGATCCAAGGCCAGAGGCGGCTGCTCGACAGCACCTTCACGATAGAGCGCATCTATCTGCGACTCTGGTGTGGCAGCATCATCGCGTTTGTTCTCTGTCATTCAATGCTCTCCTGGGTCTTGCGCCCCAAACAGTCACGCAGGCTCTGATAGGCATAACGTATCCGGCTCTTGGTGGCCTCCAGCGTTGCCCCGACCACTTCGCTGATCAGTTGCGCCGTCAGCCCGGACTCCTGATTTAGCAAGAAGGCTTCCTTCTGCACCTGGGGCAAGAGGCCGATGCACTCCTTGAGCCAGGCGACCTGACGACCTCGCAGCAGTTCGCTATCCGGCTCGGCGGTTTGTGGGCCCAGCAGATTGGCCTGCGCATCCGGCTCATCCTCAACTATGCTGAGACTGTCGACCGGTTTAACCGCCCGCACATGGTCAATCAGCAGGTTATGAGCTATCCGGTACAGCCAGGTAGTAAACTTGGCGCTGGGTTGATAACTCTGCGCCGCCTTGATCACCCGGCTCCAGGTTTCCTGATACAAGTCTTCAGCCAAGGCCATGTCACTTAACTGACGGACAAAATACCGGTAGAGTCCGCCCTTGTGTTTAAGATAGAGGCGCTCAAAAGCTTGGGCATCCCCGGCGGCATAAGCCAGCATCCAGGTCTCATCCTCTCCACTTGGCATTCCCGTCTGCCTTTGCTGTTCCAAATTCTCTCTCCTGACCGGCAGCTTAATTGGTTATTGGGATGAGAGTTTGCCTCTACACCATTGGGCTGTAAAGCCCGCTGGCGCGACTCTGGATCTCAGTTTTGCCTACGCCCCTGTTCCAGTGGTTTAAATCCGTCGGCCGGCATAGGTTCAAACATAGGTTCGGACATAGGTTCGGCTCTGGTTTTATCTGCCACGACTTTGCGTCCGGGCTTAAGCGCGCCTTGCCCGGCCAACAGCGCGGCGCTGCGAGCCAGGCTGACAAACTCATGTCGATAACCGTATGGGTCTTCGCCCTTGGCCGAATCGGCAAGCTCGGCGACCCGGCGCCAGTCAAAGTCATGCAGATACACTGAGCCGTTAAGCAGTTGCCCAAGCCCGGCTACCGCCGCGGCGAAACGCAGATCATCACTGGCGAGCGCAAGCGACTTGTGGGCAGAATCCAGGCGAATGCCGTGAGTATAAAGCTGGCTCTTACTGTCTTTGCTACTGTCACTCAAGGGCGGTTTGGCTCGCAGTTTCAGATAGCCAAGCTCTTCACGGCTGTATTTTTCCTTGCCGCTGACAGGGTCGCGACCATAGCGCAATGCATCGTTGGCCAGGTTATGTGAATCCGTAAGGCTGAGCTCATATAGGGCCGTCACCGCATGTCCGGCGCCCATTTCGGCGGCGTCGACCTTATCGTTGTTGAAATCCTCCCGCTTGAGGGCGCGGTTTTCATAGCCGATGAGGCGATACTCGGCCACCAGCGCCGGGTTGAACTCGAGCTGCACTTTGACATCCGACGCTATGGTCAGCAGGGTACCGCTACGCTGCTCCACCAGAATTTTACGGGCCTCGCTCAAGGTATCGATATAAGCGTATTGGCCATTACCCTTATCCGCCAACTGCTCCAACATACTGTCGCGGTAGTTGCCTAGGCCAAACCCCAGAGTCGTCAGGCCAATCCCCTGCTGCTTTTGTTGTTCAACCAGTGCCAGCAGCTCCAGCCTGCTGGTCAGACCCACATTGAAGTCGCCATCGGTGGCCAGCAGAACCCGATTTACCCCGCCACTGATAAAGTGCTTGCGGGCCAAACGGTAAGCTGTTTGGATGCCTTCGCCGCCATTGGTGCCGCCGGCGGCCTTAAGCTCAGCCAAAGCGGCGTCTAGGCTCTCTTTATCGGCACCATTGATACCGTCCAGTACGACGCCGGCCTCACCGGCATAGACAACTATCGACACCTTGTCCTGTGAGGTGAGCGTATCGCTGAGCATTTTGATGGCCGATTTCAGCAGCGGCAACTTGTCCTGCGATGACATGGAGCCGGAAACATCCATTAAGAACACCAGGTTGGCGGCGCCTATCTGACTGGCAGGCACTTCATAACCCTTAAGCCCGATACGCAGCAACATCTTGCCTTCATTGTAAGGCGACGGTGCCAGCTCAGTACTGATGGAGAAAGGCTCGCCTTTGTCCGGCTGTGGGTAGTTGTAGTCGAAATAGTTAATCAATTCCTCAACTCTCACTGTGCCCTTGGCTGGCAATGCTCCCAGGTTGATACTGCGCCGCATCAGGCTGTAACTGCCACTGTCCACATCGACGGAAAAGGTCGATAACGGTGTTTCGCCCGCCACCATGATGCCGTTGGCGATATACACCTCCGAGCCATTGGCAAGCACAGTGGCGCTGGGATAATTCACATCCGCCAGAGTCAATTCAGCAGGCACGCTCAAACTTCTTGGCTGGACACTCGGCTGGTACAAAGTCCGTGACGATGCAGCGCCGCTGACGGCTAACTTCTGAGCTTGCGCATGGGTTATAGCATTCGCGATATCCCGCCCGGGGTCTTTGCTTGGCAGCACAGTAGTTTCAACCTCAGAGGACTGAGCCTCGCTCGCTTGATTGGCTACCTTGGGTAGTTCATGGGACTGCTGTGGCTGACAGGCAGTCAGCCACAAACTGCCAACTAGAATGGCCAACAGGCTAAGATGATATTGGCGCCCGGCAATGGCGGCGCTTTGATTTATCCCCATCTTCCCTTTGGTACTCACCTTGCATTTGCCAGGCAACATTGTCGCCTTCATAACATTTCTCCTTATTCGGCTGTTGTTATTGCAAACGGGCAGCAGAAGCAAAAGGGTTATCGAACCCACAATAAATCTTGCAAATAAGCCAAAGCACTGGTGAATGATGGCTAAGAAACGCCAAGCGACCAAGGCAGATAAAAAGAGAAGAGCAAACGTGAAAAACAGAATTGCTTTCGACCAAACACACTTTTACCCCAAAAAAAAGCTTAAAATTTAGCTTTTGAGCCACACGTCACACAAGGCGGGTTTACAGAAGCCTAAAATAACGGCTCTTTTTTTCCGGCCACAAGCCGGTTCGATTTTCTGGAGCCCTGTCGACGTGCCTCACATAAGCAATTTCAGAACCCAACTTTTTTCTTTGCGCCTAGGCCATGCCCTGCGTGAAGTCATCGCCAAGGAAGGCTATAGTGGTAAACACTTTGGCCAGGATCTGATGGCCGGGGTCACAGTGGGGATCATCGCCATTCCATTGGCTATGGCTTTGGCTATAGCCAGTGGTGTTGCCCCTCAATATGGTCTCTATACCGCTATCATAGGCGGCTTTATCATCGCCCTTACCGGCGGCTCACGCTACTCAATCTCTGGCCCAACCGCGGCCTTTGTGGTGCTGCTTTATCCCATAGCTCAGGAGTTTGGCCTCGCCGGTCTGTTGATGGCGGGGATGATGTCAGGGGGGATTCTGATAGCCATGGCGCTGCTGCGCCTTGGTCGCCTGATCCAATATATTCCCCAGTCGGTGACGCTGGGCTTTACCGCCGGGATAGGGGTAGTCATTGCAGTTCTACAGCTGAAAGACTTCTTCGGCCTCCCGATAGACAGCATGCCGGAGCAGTTTGGTGAAAAGCTGCAGGTACTGGTACTGGCACTGCCACAAACCGATTTTCCCAGCTTAGTGGTCGCATTGGTCACTCTGGCTGTGATGCTGTTGTGGCCAAAACTGAAATTGCCGGTACCGGCGCATCTGCCGGCCATCATTATCGGCAGTCTACTGGCACTGCTGCTCGGCAGCTTTGGGCAAGAGGTAGAAACCATAGGCAGCCGCTTCCATTATCTGCTGCCCGACGGCAGCCAGGGCAATGGTATTCCCCCCTTCCTGCCAAACTTTGAGTGGCCTTGGTTGCAGCCCGGGCCGGATGGTGAACCTCTGGGGCTTTCCTGGCAGATGGTAAAAGCCCTGGCCCCAGCCGCCTTTGCCATCGCCATGTTGGGCGCCATCGAATCCCTGCTGTGCGCCGTAGTGCTCGATGGCATGACAGGTAAGCGTCACAGCGCCAACAGTGAGCTGCTTGGTCAGGGGATAGGTAATATAGTGGCCCCTTTCTTTGGCGGTATCACGGCTACAGCTGCCATCGCCCGCAGCGCGGCCAACGTCAAGGCCGGTGCCTTTAGCCCGGTATCGGCGATTATCCACTCCCTGGTAGTACTCCTGGGGCTGGTGGCGCTGGCCGGCTTACTGTCCTTCCTGCCGATGGCGGCCATGGCGGCCTTATTGCTGGTTGTAGCCTGGAACATGAGCGAAGCTCCCAAGGCCTGGCAACTGCTGAAAACCGCGCCGCGCAGCGATATCTGGGTATTTTTAAGCTGCTTTTTCCTGACGGTAGCGTTCGACATGGTGATCGCCATCTCTTTCGGGATCATGCTGGCGGCCCTGCTGTTTATGAAAGAGATCGCCGAGATGACCCGCCTCTACGATATCAGCCACAATAAACGTTATATTGACCGGCCACTACCGGACGATTGGGTAGTACTTAAGATTAATGGCCCACTGTTTTTTGCCGCGGCGGAGCGCATCTTTGCTGAAATCGCGCAGATGACTCAGGATAAACAGACAATCGTGCTCTATATGGATGGGGTGTCCATTCTCGATGCCGGTGGTATGGCGGCGTTGAACAAGCTGATACGCAAATGCCAAAGTAACGATACCCGTTTGCTGGTCGCCGATCTGCAATTCCAGCCAATCCGGACCCTGGCCAAGGCCAAGGTTCAGCCTATCGAAGGTGTGCTCAAGTTCTATCCCACTTTGAGAGAGCTAATTGAAGAACAGGTGCCGCTCAGCATAGATGGTCAAACTAGCGCAGAAGCCGCCCATATCAAACCGGCACAATAGCACTATTGAGCATTGATTATACCTTCACGCGCCCGGTCTTATCCGGGCGCTCGCTTATCCCGCCAAAGTAATAACCATCGCAAACTACTGACACAATTGTAAGAGATTGGCTATCCCCCCCACTTAAGCCAATCTGCTAGTATGCGCGCTGATAAAAAGGGCGTTGATTAAAAAGCACAGGATAAAAAAGGCGCAATATTGATTTGCCGCCGTACATTGCAAAGGACTGGGAATGCAAGCAAAACAAACAAAGCTCTGTAACCTGTTAAAGCTGGTTGCCGGGCTGGGACTATTCAGCCTGAGCCAACTGGCGCAGGCTAATGAGGATAAAACAGAAGCGGAGATCCGCTGGCAAACACTTAGCCCGATAGCCAACCTGTATCTGAGTCAAGCCAACGCGGAAGACTTCATCGCCCAAGGAGATAATGAAAAAAGCCGCTACAACAACTACGCCGGTGCCCTCGCCTATTACCTAATGGCCACAGAACGCGATAGCAGCAATATCTGGGCGCCCTATCAAGCCGCCGGTACTCTGGCAATGCTGGAACTTAAAGACCAGGCTATCGAAATGCTGCAACTGGCCGACAGCCGCGGCCTGTGGCAAAAGATAATGCTTGAGGAAGACGAAGAACTTAACGCCATCAGAGACTCGGATGAGTACCGCGCCGTGCTGGAAAAGGTTAAACGTCGTTATCCTCAGCATGCAAAAGATGCCGGTACAGCTTATATCCACCACCCTCATGGGACAGCCCCTGAAGGTGGCTGGCCTGTGCTGGTCTGGTTATCCGGCTATGGCACAGAAGGCAGCAACAGCACCCATATGGCCGAACTGCTGACGAGTGAACGGGCAATATTTATCGGCATCAACGGCACGGAAAAGCTCAATGAGCACAGCTTCCGCTGGGCCAGAACCGAAACCGAGTCCAGTCACCGGGCGGTGCAGCAGGCTTTAGCCCTGGCGGCAAAGACCAGCCCTGTCAACAAGCAGAAAGTAGCACTGATGGGCTTTTCCCAGGGTGCCCTTCACAGCGCTCACCTGCTGGCCAAACACCCGAATGATTATGTCGGCGCCCTGCTATTGTCTGCAGGCGGCATGCAAACCGAGCTCAAAACTTCGGCCCCCGCCGGTAAGCGACTGGTCATCTCATACGGCGAACAGGAACACAGCAGTAATCTGGCGCTGGATAAACAGCTGGAACAATTTTTTAGCCCGGATAATCAACTGCAGCTCAAACCGCATCAGGGCGGACATTTCTTTGATGATGCCTGGCAGCAGAAATACCCGGATTATGTCAATTTCGTATTGGAACTCAATTAAGGAAGATTAGATGGAACTGAAAAGTACCTCAGGTTTTAAATCCTATTTTACCCCCAAGCGCATTCTGATAGGGGTGGGCATATTGGCGGCCCTGGGTATTGCCCAAAGCTCAGTATTGATGACAGATGCCGGTTACACCTATGTGCATCAGAACAATGTTACCGGCTCTTTGGATGTGTTCACCGAGCCCGGCATCCACTTTCGCATGCCGTTTCTGTCGAAAATAACCCGCTATGATCAGGTCGTTACCGTCTCCTTTGGCAACAACCAGGGCGAGGTATTCTACCAACGTCTGCCGGCGCTGCAGGTACGTTTTGCCGATACCTACACAGGCCAGGTACCGGCCACTTTCCGCTTTAAGCTGTCTTATGATCCCGAGCAGCTCAAGACCATGCATCGGGAGTTTCGCTCCAACGACAACCTGATTGACACCATGTTGATCAAAAACGCCCGCAACGTCACTGTGATCACCTCAACCCAATATACCGGCGAGGAGTTTTTCCAGGGCGGCCTCAATCAGTTCAAGGCACAACTGTCGGATCAGCTCAGCAACGGTATCTATACCACTGAGCGACGCCAGGTTGAAGTCGAGCAGGTGGATCTGGTGCCGGTGGGCTTCGATCAGGAAGATTCCAACAAGCTGCAAGCCACCAAGCAATTGGTGTGGAAGACAGTGCCTATTACCGACAAGAGCGGTAATCCGGTACGTCAGGATAACCCGCTAAAACATTATGGAATCACGGTCACCCAGGTCACTATCGGCGATCCCAAGCCGGAAGATCAACTGGACAAGCTATTGACCGACAAGAAAAAACTGGTTGCCGAACGGATCCGTACCATTCAAGAGCAGGAAACCTCCAAGGCCCAGGCCAAGACGGAGCAGCTGCGCAAAGAGATCCAGCGTACCCGCGAAGTACAGGATGCCCAGCGTGCCAAGGAGCTGGCGGTTATTGCCCAGCAAAAAGAGGTTGAAGTGGCGCGGCAAATCGCCGAGCGTGAACTGGTGGAAGAACGCAAGAAGAAAGATATCGCTACCCTGAGCAAGGCCAAGGAGCTGGAAATCGCCCAGGCCAACCTGGAGATCCAGAAAGCCAACTCGGCCTCGGCCATGTTTGAGGCCAAGGCGATCCGTGAAAAAGGGATAGCCGAAGCCGACGTACTGGCGGCGAAATACAAGGCATTGGGTGCTCATGAGAAAGTGTATCTGGCCGAGCTGAATCGGGATGTAGCCAACGCCCTGTATCAGAACCTGCCCAACTTCAAGGTGGATATGCCGAAGAACTATATCAACGGCAGTGGCGGCAACGGCATGACCTCCAATCTGGACGTGATCACCGGCTTGTCGGCGTTGGGACTGATGGAAAAAAGCACCACCCTTGGCAGTAAAGCATCCGCCAAATAACAGGCTGGCTAGAAGGTAAATTGAAGGGAGGCTTAGCCTCCCTTTTTATTCGCCTTCATTTCAGGTCATACTGATATGCCCAACCGCAAGGAGGCCTTATGTCTAAGCACTCATCCGTTTCACTGCGCCCGCAGCGCCGCGCTATCTCGCTTGCAGCAGCTCTCTCGACGGCAGCTTTGTTGACAGCTACCGTGAGTGGCTCTGCACTGGCTGAAAATTCAGCGCCATCGGTACTGAAGGATATCCGCCTGCCCCAGGGCTTTAAGATAGAAGTCTATCTGGATAATGTCGCCAATGCCCGCCAGATGGCGCTTGGCAGCCAGGGCACACTCTTTATCGGCAGTCGCGGCGAAGGTAAAGTCTATGCCGCAATAGATACAGATGCCGATGGCCGCCATGACAGGGTTAAAGTGATCGCCTCCGGGCTCAATATGCCTTCCGGGCTGGCTTTTCGGGACCAGACTCTCTATGTAGGTGCCGTGAGCCAAATTCTCGCCTTCGATAATATCGAGCAGCAGCTGAGTCAGAATGCTTCCCCGAGCTACCGAATCTTTTATGATGACTTACCCACAGATAAGCATCACGGCTGGAAATACCTCAAGTTTGCCGCCGACGGCCGCCTGTATATACCCATAGGCGCACCTTGCAATATCTGTGATGCCGGCAGCGACTACAGCAAAATAATCAGCCTGGATCTCCAAAGCAAACAACCGAGGCTCGAAGCCGCCGGTGTGCGCAACAGTGTCGGTTTCGACTTCGACCCTATCAGTGGCCAGCTGTGGTTTACCGATAATGGCCGCGACATGATGGGAGACGATATGCCAGCCGATGAGCTCAATCATTTGAGTCAGCGCGGCCAGCATTTTGGTTATCCCTACGTTCATCAAGGGGATACCCTGGATCCTGAATTCGGCAAAGGGAAGCAGCTTGCCGATTTCAGCCCACCTGAAGTCAAGCTGGGCGCCCATGTAGCAGCGCTGGGGATGACCTTCTATCGCGGCGACAGCTTCCCCAGGGCCTATCACGGCGGCATTTTTATTGCCGAGCACGGCTCCTGGAACCGGTCCAGCAAGGTGGGATATCGAGTGCGTTTCGTGCCGATAAAACAGGGCAAGGCCGGTGAACCTCAGGTGTTTGCCGAAGGCTGGCTCAAGGGCGAAACCGTATCCGGACGCCCCGCCGATGTACTGCAGTTACCGGATGGTTCCTTGCTGGTAGCCGATGATGCCCAAGGCCGCCTCTATCGCATCTTTTATTCGGGCTGATTTTTGTCCGAAACACAGTGTTCAAGGGCAGCGCGCGCCGTCCTGTCATGATATTATCTGCAGCCATTATCGCCCGGCCTTGGGAACAACGCCGGGTTAAGGACGTTGCGAACCACGCCTTTTATCAAGGCCTGTAAGCCCACGCAGAGCACGCATGGAACTGGTTTGCACCGTCCGTTACTGTACCCGACCTGGAAACAGGCAAAATATTATAAATAAAATCAGTAGTTAAGGAGTTATCATGCAAGCCCTCGTTGCTGTTGTAATGGGTTCCAAGAGTGATTGGCCCACCATGGAAGCGGCCGCAGAGATCATGGATTCTCTCAAGGTGCCCTACCATGTCGAAGTGGTTTCGGCCCATAGAACCCCAGACAAGTTGATGGAATTTGCCGCATCAGCAGCAGACAAAGGATACAAGGTCATCATAGGCGGTGCCGGCGGCGCCGCTCACCTGCCGGGTATGATAGCTTCCAAAACCCGCTTGCCTGTACTGGGCGTGCCGGTACAAAGCAAGGCTCTCAGCGGCATGGACAGTCTGTTGTCGATAGTGCAGATGCCCAAGGGGATTGCCGTAGGAACGCTGGCCATAGGGACAGCCGGGGCATTCAATGCCGGCCTGCTGGCCTGCCAGATGCTGGCAACTCAGGACTCGCAACTGGCCGAGCGCCTCGAAGCCTTCCGCGAAGCTCAGACCCGCGCGGTACTGGATAATCCGGATCCGAGGGAAGACTGAGATGGCTGACAAGAGAGTTTGGGTACTGGGCGATGGCCAACTGGGTGCCATGTTGCGTCATGCCGGCCAACCGCTGGCGATAGATGTCCGCCCGGTGGATATCATGGCGCCAAGCGATGAAAAGTTGCCGCTGACAGACACAGATATTATTACTGCCGAACGTGAGCAGTGGCCCGAGTCACCCCTGAGCCTGCAATTATCGCAGCACTGTCATTTCATCAATGGTCCGGTATTTGGCCGCCTCGCCGACAGATACACCCAAAAATCCCTGCTGGATCAGCTCAAGGTGGCCACTGCGCCTTGGGAACTGCTGGACGAAAACACCCAAGTTAATGATCTTTATCACAAATATGGTGAAAGAGTTCTACTGAAACGCCGCACCGGCGGCTATGATGGCAAGGGACAACACTGGCTGAAACAGGTCGAGTCGAGCACTATCCCAGCCGATTGGCGTAATGAGGCGATTGCCGAGCAGGCGATCCCCTTCGATGAAGAAGTGTCTCTGGTTGGGGTTCGCAGCCGCAGCGGCGAGTGCTTCTTTTATCCCTTAACGCTCAATTTGCATCAAGATGGCATTCTGATGGCATCGATAGCCCCCTTGGCCCGGTTGCAACCATTGCAGGCCGAGGCCGAAACTATGCTCAGCAGTATAATGCATGAGCTGGAGTATGTTGGGGTGATGGCGATGGAGTGTTTCCGGGTGGGCGATCACCTGCTGGTCAATGAGCTGGCGCCAAGAGTGCACAACTCAGGGCACTGGACTCAGGCAGGCACTCATATGGATCAGTTCCAGCTGCACCTGCGGGCCCTGTGCGAATTGCCACTGATGACGCCTCAGGTTAACTTCCAGTGTGTAATGGTCAACCTGATAGGCATAGATAAGGACGACCGTTGGCTGAGCCTGGCCAATGCCGAGCTATTCTGGTACGACAAAGAGGTGCGCCCCGGCCGTAAGGTAGGCCACCTGAACTTGTCGGTACTGGATAAAAACGCGCTGGCAAACAGCATCAGCCAGCTTAAGCAGTGGATGCCGACTCAGTATCAGGCACCACTCTCATGGATACAGGCAGAGTTTGACTGAAAAACGGGCGGGCAAGGGTTGCCCGCCTTTTACGACTGTTCAAGGCATAACTTTAGGGCTTTCAGGATTTGTTGGATCAGAACGGACTCAAAAAGCAGAAGATAGACACATTGGATCTGCGTTATCATCTGCTGCTTATGTTACTGCCGCTGCTACTGATAGCCTTATTATTTTGGGTCACCAGTCCAGCCGGAGAACTTCCCTGGCTGCAGTGGGTTGGGGTTTCTGTCATCTATTTCATGGCCTATAGTTTGGGCTACTTTGTCCACCAAGGGCGCCTGGGCCGGCTGTGGCGACACCTGGAACAGGTGCTGGGTATCAACGAAGCCACCTTCGAGTTGGTGCATCTTTCCAGCCAATACGAAACCGAACACGCCTTCCTCAATGCCCTACTGGGTAAAGCAGTCGCCATGATAGATGGCGCCGAAATGGGCTCTATCATACTGGTGAAACCCGGCAGTAATAAGCTGCACTTTGAATCGGCTGTTGGGCTGGATATGACCAAATTGCAACGGCTGAATATGACCCTGGAGCAGTCTTTCGCATACAGGTTGACCAATGGCCGCTGCGACCGGGTAGTTGTAGTCAACGATATGCGCAAACTCAACGCCCAGAGTGGTCTGAGTCCTGAAGCTCAAACATTATTGTTAAACGCAGCCGCCCCTCCCATTAGCGCGACGCTTTCAAGCCCACTCCATATAGATGGCAAACTCTATGCCATGCTCAATCTCGACAGTTCATTAGTTGCCAGCTTCAGCAGCTATGACAGGGATCTGGTGGCTATTTTGACCCATGAAGCCGCCAATGCCATCGCCCTGTACCAAAAGTCCCGTCAGATCCACCAATTGGCCAACTTTGACAGCCTGACGGGGCTCGCCAATCGCAAGTATTTTGAAGAGCAAACCCAGAAGTGGCAGCCCAAAAACAACATAGAAAGCATGCTGGTGCTGCTGGATATGGATAACCTGAAAAAAATCAATGATAGTCTGGGGCATGGTGCCGGTGACTTTGCACTCAAACGTTTGGCAACCGAGCTGAAACTCGCTTTTCCGACACCGGCGCTGGTGAGCCGCTTTGGCGGCGATGAGTTTGTGCTGCTCAGCTACGGCAGTGAAACTTGGCTCAGAGAACGCTTACGGCAAGTCGAGACCAAGCTGACCACCGATAAGGTTGCCGTGTATTTCAGCGCTGGCATCGCACCTTTCAATGGCGATGTGGAGCAGAGTCTCAGGTTGGCAGACAACCAGATGTACCAATATAAAAAAGCCCGCAAGAGTGAGCTCAAATAAGTAAAGAACCGGATCCCAATGACGGGGTTACAGAAGTCGGTAACAAGGAGAAGCTATGCATAAACATCTCACCATCATGACAATGTTGGTCGTGAGCACATCGACTTTGCTGCAACAGGCACAAGCGGCACAAAACCTCTCTTCCTTAATGGTGGAAGTCCGGCAGCAGGATGGTATCCCTCATTATTACAATCTGGCCAGTGGCATGCCCCTCAATGGTGAGATCTCCATCATTCGCGATAACCAAGGTTATACCCAAGCGACTTTCTCTCAAGGATTGCCCAATGGCCGCTGGCAGGTATTTCACCCCAACAATGCCAAATTGATTGAGGGCCAGTATTTCCAGGGTTATCAGAATGGCAGCTGGCGCATGTATGACCTCAGCGGCCAGATGACCGAATTACAGGTGTTCAACAAGGGCGTACCCGAAGGGGAATGGCAAACCTTTGACAGCAATGGCCGCCTCAATGAAAGCGTATTCTACCGCAGCGGCAATAAACAGCTGGTCAAGCGCTTCTACGCCAGCGGTAAACTCAAGGCCAGCGAAACCTATACCGATAACCTGCGCCATGGTCAGTGGCAGAGCTTCTATGAAAATGGCACCCTGGCACAAAGTCAGCAATATGCCAACAACCAACTCTTTGGCGAGTATCTGGAGCAAAACAACCAGGGCGTCATCAAGATCAAGGGCAAATTCGATGCCAATGGCCAACGTCAGGGCGTCTGGCAGAGCTTTTTTGATGATGGCAGTAAAGAGAGCGAAACCCGTTTCAGCGCCGGAGAACGGGACGGCGAAAGCCTGAAATATCACCCCGGCGGTGAACTGGCGGTCAAATGTGCTTACCGCGCGGGTAAACGCCAGGGCCCATGCCAAACCTTCGACAATAAAGGCGTGCTGCTGGGCAATGAACTCTTCAGTGACGGCGAAAAAGATGGCCACCAGGAGTACTTCAACAGTGAAGGCAAGCTGGTCATAGAGCAGCATTACAAAAATGGCCTGCAAACCGGTATACAGAAACGTTTTCATCCCAATGGCCAGTTGGCCGAGCTGGAAACCTTCCACGACAGCCAATTGAGCGACAACGGTCAATATCCCCGCCATGGCAAGTATGAACGTTTCGATATCGACGGCAAACCCCTGGAAAAGTCCCAGTTCACCATGGGCCTGCTGGATGGCTTATATCAACGTTTCAGCGCCGGCGTTTTGCAAGAGTCCAGCCAATGGCAACAGGGAAAACGTCACGGCGACTTTATCCGTTACTTCCCGAACGGGGAAAAACGCAGCCTGGTGCAATATCAGCATGATAAGCAAACCGGAAAGTCCATCCGCTACTTTGAAGATGGCACAGTGCAAGAACAGGGCGAAGTCATAGACGGTAAATGGGTCGGCAAGTATGAGAGCTTCTACGACAATGGCAAGCCCAGGGAGTTAGCCCACTATGCCAAACACAAGGCCGCCAAGGATTATCGTTATCCGCTCGATGGTGCCTTCAAGCGCTGGTACGCCAACGGCGATCCCAATGAGGAAGGCGCATATCTCAACGGCGACAAGGACGGGCTCTGGATTCAGTATCGCGAAGGGGTCAAGAGCCGGGAGCAGACCTTTGTCAAAGGCAAACTCAATGGCCAATATGCCGAGTATTATCATGGCCGCCGCCGGGTTACGGGGGAGTACCTGGACAATAAGAAGACAGGTAGCTGGATAGACTACCGCTACGAAGAGGACGATCCCACCTTCGGCACCATCCCAGAAGGCAATGTCAGGATCAAGAGCCAGTGGCAGCAGGGTAAGTTGCATGGCGCACGCGAGCATTACAGCTTCAAGGGCATCCTTTATCGCAAGGAAACCTATGCCAATGGCGACAAGAGCGGCAACTACAGCGAGTACTATGTCGACAATGGGCAACAGAAACTGGCCGGCGAGTTGTTAAAAGGGGCCAAAAGCGGCCAGTGGCAAAGCTGGTTTGAAGATGGCATGCTCGCCGCCAGTCAAGAGTTCAAGGACGATGTACTGCACGGCAAGTCTGAGCAGTACTACAGTAACGGCCAGTTGAAACTGCAGGCCAACTACTGGCAGGGAAAACTCGATGGCAAACTGAGCCAGTACTTCCAAAATGGCAAACCACAGAGCCATGAACAGTGGCTCAAGGGCCAGAAAGAGGGTGAAGCCAGTTACTTCCACAACAACGGCAAGCTGGCCGAGAAAGGCACCTTCCTCAGGGACAGAAAAGAGGGGCTGTGGCAGACCTTCTGGACCAATGGTGAGAAGCGTACCGAAGGCAGCTATATCAGCAATCGCGAATCAGGTGACTGGAACTTCTACGATCAGTTCGGCAAGCTGATAAAGACTGAACACCATGGTTAATCTCCCCCCCGGTTTCGCGACTAGAGTTGAGGATTGTGAATTTTGGCAGCATCTATTGGCGAGAAAATGGGTTCAATAGACAAGTCGCCAAGGCTAGAGTCGTAAGCCAGCCTGATAGCAGCGGCTAATATCAGGTTACCGAAATAAACAGCCCCTTCCCCAGCCGGCCTCATCAGTAACCATAAAAATGCCGCTTACAAAAGTAAACGGCATCACGCGACAGAGGGATCCTCGCGCCAATATCAAATAATCAAGGTTGTTGTTCCAACTGAGGTATTGGCACCGCCTTCATCAACACTTCGGTGGTGAACTTGTCATTGTTGATCACCGGATATCTGTCATAGGTTTGGAAAATCACCCTTCCCTGATACTGGATCATGGCGACCACACCATAGTTGACATCGGACTCAAGGGTTTCAGTCGGTAAAATAAACTTGAACGGCACCGGCGCCCTGGCGATATCAAAGCTCTTTTGTGCCACGATTACCCCGGGGGTGTCCAAATCTATGATGGCAATGGTGATACTGGAACCTTGAGGCAAAGCCACTCTTTCCAAGTAACCAGCGGCCCCGTTGACGATAACAGGAGCTTTGGGGTCAACAGTGACACAGCCGCCTAGAAACACTATTCCAGCAGCAATTACCAGTCCTTTCAAATACTTAATCATCTTGCTTTCCCTTATTTGGCGGTCATTCTCATCAAGCCTTCCTGAGTGGCAGAAGCCACCAGCTCGCCCTGTTGATTAAAGAATTGCCCTCGCACATATCCCCGACCGCCACTGGCATTGGGACTCTCTATGGCATAAAGCAGCCATTCCCCCATATTGACAGGTCGGTGGAACCAGAGTGAGTGATCTATAGTGGCCATCCGCATCCCCGGGGTCAAAAATGACACCCCATGAGGCTGAGCCGCTGTCACCAAAAAGTTGAAATCCGAAGCGTATGCCAATAGGTAGTCGTGCATTTCATGTTCGGGCGGCAAGGCACCATTTGCCCGCATCCATACATGTCGTACGGGCTCAGTGGCCGCCGGAGCTACAGGGTTAAGCGGATTGACCAGGCGCATTTCAATGGGGGCATCGGCCATAAACTTTTCCAGCATTCTGGAGGGCACCTTATCCCTCATGGTCATTGCCAACTCCTGCTGATTGAGTATCCCTTCTGGGCCGGGAACCTCTGGCATTTCTGCCTGATGGCTGAAGCCAACTTCCGGCTCCTGGAAGGAGCAAGTCATGTAGAAAATCGGCCGCCCTTTCTGAATCGCCTTCACCTGACGGGCGCTGAAACTACCACCGTCACGCATATTTTCAACTTCGTAGACTATCGGCAGCTTTTCATCGCCTGCACGTAAAAAATAGGAGTGCAGTGAGTGCACCTGGCGCTCTTGCGGCACAGTACGACGGGCGGCACTGAGGGCCTGACCCATGACCTGACCACCAAACACATGACCAAAACCCAGATCCTGACTCTGGCCCCGATAAAGTCCGATTTCTATCTGTTCAAGCGCGAGCAGTGACAAGAGATCATCTAAAACCTGGCTCATAAAACTCTACTAACTGGCTGACATATACCGCAAAGATTAACCCAGAACCGCCCTCCGTGACCAGATGACTTTAC
The DNA here is from genome assembly GCF_000813075.1 of Shewanella sp. ECSMB14102. Lineage (NCBI taxonomy): Bacteria > Pseudomonadati > Pseudomonadota > Gammaproteobacteria > Alteromonadales > Shewanellaceae > Shewanella > Shewanella sp. ECSMB14102. The sequence goes on along the minus strand of NZ_JWGX01000013.1, from coordinate 56,947 downwards.
TCTATCTCTATATCATGCTCAGCGGCAGCTTGTCTGGCCCAGTTAACAATTTGCGCCTCACCGCTGTCGCTGAAACCCAGCGGTGTGGCCACACTCAACTCTGGCCAGGCTCTGGCCAAAAGCTCAGGAGTACAAGCATCGGCATTAAAGTAACCCGGCTCTGTCTGCGCTATTCTCACCCGGCTGATACTGCCTGCTGCAGCCAACAAATGTTGCCCATTGGGCGCCTGCTCACTGAGCAGAAACAACCCGGCTGCCAATGGTGCGCTCAAACCAAATAAAGGTTGTACCGGCAGTGCCAGATGTTGCTCCGTCATAGGGGTGGTAGCCAAAGGATAGAGACTGTTGACACGGATGTTATGATTGCCGCCTTCACGACTGAGACTATTGGTTAATCCAAACAAAGCCATCTTGGCGCTAGCCCAGGCACTTTCAAAAAGATCTCCAAACAGTCCACTAACACCCCCCAACAAAAGGATCCGGCCATACTCCTGTGCCTTCATTCGCGACCAGAGGCCGTGACAGAGAAAGAAGCTGCCATCTAGATCCACCTGCAACTGCCGTCGCCACTGCTGTGGTGTCAGTTTTTCAAATGAGCAAGGGGTATGGATCCCGGCACAGGCCACCAACAACTCTATGGTGCCAAAGTGGTCACAAGCTTCCTGCAGCACCAAAGCAACATCTTGCTCATTGGCAACATCACAGTGCCAGGCTTTGGCATCGGCCCCCAAAGCAGAAATCGCATTCAAGGTATCTTTACAGCTGTCTATGTCCAGCAGTGCCAGACTGGCGCCACGCTGAGCCAAACCTATGGCAAAGGCGCGCCCCAACCCCGAGGCGGCACCGCTGACAAGGGCTGTCCTGCCCCCAAACCCCATCATATTAACCTCTGCTTTAGTAATAAGCTCATGAAATACCGGGTATTCTTTAACAATAAGAACACATAATCCCCTAAGGTTATTTGATTATGGCTGCATTTTTTTAATCCGCACGGGTACAAATGTGCGCTGACTCAAACTCTGTTAAATGCATTTATCCGATTGTGCTAACTTTCAAGTGGAAAATTGGTATCCTTAGCATGTTTTCCCATCTTTAACTCTGAAGAATTAACAAGATGAATCCCTGGATTTTAGCCTCACGGCCGCGCACCTTGCCTGCGGCAATAGGACCCTTGCTGATAGGCAACATTCTGGCTCTGCAACTGGAGAGTTTTAGTTGGACCATTGCAGTGGCATCTATGGTCTGTGCCCTGTTACTGCAGATTGCCGTTAACCTGGCCAACGACTACTTTGATTTCAAAAATGGTATAGATACCGAAGAGCGACTTGGGCCGATAAGGGTCACCCAGAGCGGCTTACTCGACCCGCTGAAAGTGCGTAATGCAATGATTTTTTGCCTATTGCTGGCATTGGCGGTGGGGTCTTTCCTCATCTGGCACGGTGGCTGGCCGATTGCCATCCTGGCGGCGGCTTCCATTTTGGGCGCCCTGGGTTACAGCGGTGGCCCATACCCGTTGGCCTCACACGGCCTGGGTGAAGTGGCGGCCTTTATCTTCTTTGGCTTGGTAGCCGTTGTCGGCAGTTACTATCTGCAGGCCGGTGATACCAGCACTGCAGCCTGGATTTTGGGTAGCGCCGTGGGCCTGCTCAATGCCGCCATCTGCCTAGTTAACAACACCCGCGATATCTATACTGACGAGAAAGCCGGCAAGCGCACTTTGGCGGTACGTATAGGTGAAGCCCAATCCAAGGTGCTGTACCAGGCGTTGGTATACTTACCCTTCGGCCTGATTATCGCTGGTTTCCTATTGGGCTTGCTACCTGGGCTACCTGTGCTGCTGACAGGCCTCGCGCTGCTGATGGCCCGCAAGCTGTCCAGTGATTTTATCCAGGAGTCAGGCGCAGCATTAAACCCTTTACTGGGGCGCACCGCCAAACTGACTATGATATTCAGCGCCCTGTTCAGCTTAGGCTTGGTGTTTACCCTTTAGCACTGGGATAGCTATAAACAAAGGGATAGAAATAGCAAAGGCTTCCACTGCCAAGCAGTTGGAAGCCTTTTTGTTGGCCGGTGATAGTATTCTGCCCGACCCGGTTTCCCTCAATCCAGCTTAATCAGCGGCCGCTTGGGGTCACTCCAATCCAGGTGATAACGCTCGTTGGCAGCTTGGTCTATGCGCTCAAAACTATGTGCTCCGAAAAAGTCCCGTTGCCCCTGTAACAGGTTGGCCGGCAAGGTCTCGGTGCGATAACTGTCGTAGTAGGAAAGCGCCGATGAGATGCAGGGCACTGGCACACCCGCAAGTACCGCCTTGGCAACCGTTTGCCGCCATGCCTGCTGGTGCGTAGAAAGCGTTGAAGCAAAGCCATCGGCCAACAGCAAATTGGCCAATTCCGGCTCCTTGTCGTAGGCTGCGGCTATGGATTGCAGGAATCTGGCGCGAATAATACAGCCGGCGCGCCAGATCCTGGCAATGGCGGCAAAATCCAGCTGCCATCCCTGCTCCTGAGCCTGCATCGCCATCAACTGGAACCCTTGGGCATAACAGCTCACCTTGGCGCAATAGAGTGCACTCTCCAAGCCATCAATAAAACTTTGTTGCTCGTCCGGGGCCGCCGATTGAGTGTCTCGCGCTTCGGGACCGGCCAGCTTGGTAGCCAAACTCTGGCGCAGAACTTTTTGAGTACTGATGGCGCGGGCATAAACCGCTTCGGCGATAGTGGGCGCCGGGCAACCTATCTGCAAGCTGCTAACTGCCGTCCACAGGCCTGTGCCCTTCTGCCCTGCCTTATCTAGGATCATCTCAACCAGAGGCTTACCGCTCAATGGGTCCTGTTGCCGCAAGACCTCGGCGCTGATTTCCATCAGATAACTGGAAAGCACACCTTTATTCCAGCGCTCGAATACCTCGGCAATGGCGTAGGCATCAAGACCCAGCACTTGGCTTAGCAGATGATAAGCCTCGCAAATCAACTGCATATCGGCATATTCAATACCGTTGTGCACCATCTTCACATAGTGACCGCTACCGGCCGGGCCTATGTAAGCCGTGCAGGGCTCCCCTTGGGTAACCGGGTTGCCGGGCTCGAATCGCTCCAACGGTAATCCGGTGTCACCATCCACCTTGGCAGCTATCGCCCGCCAAATAGGAGCAACCCGCCCCCAGGCTTTGATATCGCCGCTGGGCATCAGCGAGGGCCCGAATCTGGCCCCCACCTCACCGCCGGATACGGCGGAGCTGAAGAAGATAAACTGATCGCGATAGCGCAGCTCCCGCGCTATGGTGTCTGTCCACAGGCTATTGCCCGTATCTATGACTATATCCTCGCGCTCAATTCCGGCATCGAGCAGGGATTGGCATACGGCATCGACTGCCGCACCGGCCGGAATGGACAGCAGCAGAATGCGCGGCGTTGCTAAATTCCCCATCAAATCAGTAAGATTATTACAGCCAAACAGCAATTGTTCCCTCTCGGTCACTTCCATCTTGGCCTGGTTTTCGGCAGCAATCACTTTGCGACTGTCCAGATCGAACGCCGCGACCCGATAGCCGTTATCTATGATATTGAGAGCGAGATTCTTGCCCATCACACCCAGGCCTATGACCCCGATGTCAGAAAGATGCTTGTGGGTTTGCATTGTTATTAATTCCACGGGTAGCAGAGGAGCCGGTCGTTTTGTGAGCCAACAACCGGCCTTGAGTGGATTAATTATACTGATTAACGAAAGTTAATTACCAGCCGCCCTTGACGATAACCTTGTTTGAAAAACACGATTAACAGACAAACATCCGGGTTCAATTAGCCAGTTTCAGTCCCAAAACACCAATAAAAATCAACAGCAAACTGCCGATTTTCATCAGACTGGCACTCTCGCCGAATAGCCAGATCCCCACCAATGCCGTGCCCATAGCGCCAATGCCTACCCAAACACCGTAAGCCGTGCCTATAGGCAATGACTTGGTCGCCAGCCCAAGCAAACCGACACTGATAGCCATAGCGCCCAAGGTCAACAGACTCGGAATTAACTTGGTAAAACCCTGGGTATATTTAAGGCCTATGGCCCAACCTATTTCAAACAAACCTGCGAGGATTAAGAGTAACCAGTTCATGAACCCGTCCCTTTTTAAGAGGGGTCGTCCCCGATAGTGGAAAAGGCGCTTACAGGGTCGTCCCTGCGGCCAGAGTGATAAGGCTACATAGTGAGCTTAAGTTGCAAGCCTGAATGTAAAACTTGGATGCTACTACTTTGTATGTAACTACTTGTTGTTGCCCCGAACGGAGCAGCGGCATCTTAGCAAAGGCCGACTAAAAGGGCAAAGTGTAAGAGGCGCGCCTTTGCAACATGAAAAACAGTTAAAAAAACGCCTGCCGACGGCAGGCGCAAAAGGAGAAAGTCAGCCTCAGGCGTGCTCTTTCACCAGAGAATCGGCATAGCCCATACGGGTCAGTGCGGTGCGTACCAGATCCAGAGTAGCGGGATCTTCTATGGTCGCGGGCGCCTTGAACTCCTGATTGTCGGCAATTTTACGCATGGTGCCGCGCAGTATCTTGCCGGAGCGGGTCTTGGGCAACTTGGGTACAGCGCTCACCAAACGGAACGCCGCCACCGGGCCTATTTCCTGGCGCACCAGGGCCACCAGCTCCTTGTGTAGCTGTTCTTCACTCAGGGTATTGCCCATCTTGAGCACCACCAACCCCAGCGGCACCTGGCCCTTTAGCTTATCTTCCACACCGATAACCGCCGCTTCAGCCACCGCCGGGTGCTGACAAAGCACCTCTTCAAAGCGCCCGGTCGATAATCTATGACCGGCCACATTAATAATGTCATCGATGCGACTCATGATGTAGAGATAGCCCTCTTCATCCATATAGCCGGCATCTCCGGTGAGATAATAGCCGGGATACATGGCCAGATAGCTGTCATGGTAGCGCTTATCATTTTGCCACAGCGTAGTCAGGGTTCCAGGCGGCAGAGGCAGTTTGATAACCACATTGCCCGACTGCCCGGGAGCCACCTGCTCCCCCATTTCGTCCAGTACTTCCACCTGATAACCGGGCACGGCTCTTGCCGGTGACCCGGCTTTGACCTGAATAGGGGCAACCCCCATCAAGTTGGCAGCAATGGCCCATCCGGTTTCGGTTTGCCACCAGTGATCTATTACTGGCTTGGCCAGCTTCTCAGCCGCCCACTTCAGGGTATCCGGGTCACAACGCTCGCCGGCCAGAAACACGTTTTTCAGGCAAGAGAGGTCACTTTGAGCCACATAGCTTGCCTCCGGGTCCTCACGTTTGATAGCGCGAATCGCAGTCGGTGCGGTAAAGAAACTCTTGACCTTGTACTTGGCTATGGTGCGCCAAAAAGTACCGGGATCCGGGGTGCCCACAGGTTTGCCTTCAAACAGCAAGGTGGTGGCACCTACCAGTAGCGGTGCATAGACAATATAGGAGTGACCCACTACCCAACCCACATCCGAGGCTGCCCAGAAGACATCTCCTGGTTCTATGTCATAGATGGCCTTCATCGACCAGGCCAGCGCTACCGCATGACCACCATTATCACGCACAACCCCCTTTGGCTGCCCTGTGGTGCCTGAGGTGTAGAGAATGTACAAGGGATGGGTGGCTTCGACCGCCACACAATCGGCAGGAGTCGCCTGACAGATAGCACTCTGCCAGTCATGATCCCGCCCTGGCTGCAACTCGGCCTGATACTGACTGCGACCGAGAATAAGGCAGTTTTCCACCTTGTGCTCAGACTGTTCCAGCGCCTTGTCCAGCAGGGGCTTATAAGGCACAACACCTGAAGGTTCTATGCCGCAAGAGGCAGACAATACCAATCTGGGTTTGGCATCGTTAATCCGGGTTGCCAGTTCATTGGCGGCAAAGCCGCCGAAAACCACTGAATGTATGGCGCCTATGCGGGCACAGGCCAGCATGGCAAACACGGTTTCCGGCACCATGGGCATATAGATAACGACTCTGTCGCCCTTATTGATGCCGACAGATTGCATCCAGCCCGCCAGGCGACTCACCTGCTGCTGTAATTCGTTATAGCTGATGCCGTACTCGGTATCGGTTACCGGACTGACATATTGAATGGCGGTCTGTTCGCCGCGCCCGGCGGCCACATGCCTATCCACCGCGTTGTAGCAGGTGTTGAGCATGCCACCGCGAAACCAGTGGTAAAATGGCGCCTCACTCTCATCCAGCACCTGCTCCCAGGGCTGTTGCCAATCTATGGCGCGGGCACACTCACCCCAAAACTGTGTTTTGTCCTCGAGTGACGCCTTATGCAGGGCTAAACCCGGATCTATCATTATCTGTCCTCCCAAAGGACGCCGTTCTGCGACGGCACTGCGTTCCCTTCCTTCCTGGGACAATTAAAGTCCTTTTTGGTCTTGTACCCAATTAGACGTTAGCCTAAAACCCCGTTCGAACTGCGCCTTTTGGCTTCCGAGAGTTTTGCTGTCCATCCGAAGCGGACATCAAAACGATTGGAATGCAAATATGCATAGTGAAGGGTGCCATGTACCGTTACCCAGATTGGAAGACAAATAAACAAGTTACTGAAGCAAGTGTTTCAATACGGGCAAAGGCCGATGGCAGCGGCGGTGGACACCAAGCTGCTCGCAAAATGCCACAACAAACTTTACCTTTACGTAAACTTCATATATCTTGCCAAACAGGTTCAATTTTATGGTGTTATCGATGAGCGCAAACCACAATCCACAAACCACTTACTCCATCAGTGATCTGTCAAAGGAATTTGATATCACCACCCGCAGCATCCGCTTCTATGAAGATCAGGGGCTGCTCAAACCCAGGCGTCGTGGCCAGACCCGTATCTACAGTCTCAAGGACAGAGTCAGACTGAAACTTATTCTGCGCGGCAAGCGTCTGGGCTTTTCCCTGGCGGAAACCCGCCGACTGTTTGAACTCTACGATGCCGACAAGAGCAGCCATGCACAGCTCAATACCATGTTGGCCCTGATTGAGGAAAAAAAGACCTCACTGCAACAGCAGATGGACGATATCAAGGTGGTGTTGATGGAACTCAATTCTGCCGAACTTCAGTGTCGTCAGGCGCTGGATGACATGGAGCAGGAAAAAGCCTGAGCCATTGACCAAACACCATAATAATAAAATAAAAATATTAACTTACAGGACATCAAGCCAATGAACTCTCTCTACTCAAGCCTCAACTTTGGACTCGGTGAAGAAATCGATATGCTGCGGGATGCAGTCAACGGTTTCGCCGCCAATGAAATTGCCCCCATTGCCGCCAAGGTGGATCAGGACAACGCCTTCCCCAATGAGCTTTGGCCTCAGTTCGGCGACATGGGGCTGCTTGGGATCACAGTCCCCGAAGAGTTCGGCGGTGCCAACATGGGTTATCTGGCGCACGTCGTCGCCATGGAAGAGATCTCCCGCGCGTCGGCGTCCATAGGTTTGTCCTACGGCGCCCACTCCAACCTGTGCGTCAACCAGATAAACCGCAACGGCAATCAGGCCCAGAAAGAAAAATATCTGCCCAAGCTGGTCAGCGGCGAACATATAGGCGCACTGGCGATGAGTGAACCCAACTCAGGTTCGGACGTGGTTTCCATGAAGCTGCATGCCCGCAAGGAAGGCGACCGTTACATTCTCAACGGCAACAAGATGTGGATCACCAATGGCCCGGATGCCCACACCTATGTGATTTATGCCAAAACCGACTTGGACAAGGGCCCGCACGGGATCACTGCCTTTATCGTCGAGCGCGGCTTCAAAGGCTTCTCCCAGGCACAGAAGCTCGACAAGCTGGGAATGCGCGGCTCCAACACCTGTGAACTGGTATTCGAAGACTGCGAAGTCCCGGAAGAAAATATTCTCGGCGGCCTCAACCAGGGTGTGAAGGTACTGATGAGCGGCCTCGACTACGAGCGGGTGGTGCTCAGCGGCGGCCCTCTTGGGATAATGACCGCCTGCATGGACATAGTGATGCCCTATATGCACGAGCGGGTGCAGTTCGGCAAATCCATCGGCGAATTCCAACTGGTGCAGGGCAAACTGGCCGACATGTACACAGGCATGAATGCCGCCAAGTCCTATATCTATAACGTCGCCAAGTCCTGCGATCGCGGCGAAACCACACGTAAAGATGCCGCCGGAGCCATTCTCTACAGCGCCGAGCTCGCCACCAAGATGGCACTGGACGCCATTCAGCTGCTGGGCGGCAACGGCTATATCAATGAATACGCTACAGGTCGCCTACTACGCGATGCCAAGCTCTATGAAATCGGCGCCGGTACTTCGGAAATCCGCCGCATGCTCATCGGCCGAGAGCTGTTCAACGAAACCAAGTAATGGCGAATGCCGGGGCCGTTCAAGCGGCCCTTCACGCTCCCCCATTCAGTCGAAAAGGATGACAAGCCGTGCCTCAAATCAGCAGTAGAATCAACGCCCGCAGCGATGAATTCAGGGAAAAACAAGCCGCCATGTCCCACCTGGTGGCCGATGTCCAACAAAAACTCAACAAGATAGTCGAAGGCGGTGGCCCTGTGGCCATGGAGCGCCATCTGTCCCGCGGTAAACTGGCGCCGCGTACCCGGGTAGAGAAACTTCTGGATCCCGGCTCGCCATTTCTGGAACTGAGCCAGTTTGCCGCCTTCGAAGTCTATGACGAGGAAGTGCCCGCCGCCGGCATCATAGCCGGGATCGGCCGGGTCAGCGGAGTCGAGTGCATGATTATCGCCAACGACGCCACGGTCAAAGGTGGCACTTACTACCCGCTAACGGTGAAAAAACACCTGCGCGCTCAGGAGATAGCCGAACGCTGTCACCTGCCTTGCATCTATCTGGTGGACTCGGGCGGTGCCAACCTGCCGCGCCAGGATGAAGTGTTTCCGGACAGGGATCACTTCGGCCGCATCTTCTTCAATCAGGCCCGCATGTCCTCCAAAGGGATCCCGCAAATCGCCGTGGTCATGGGCCTGTGCACCGCAGGTGGCGCCTATGTGCCGGCGATGGCCGATGAGTCGATTATTGTCCGTGAACAGGGCACCATCTTTTTGGCCGGCCCGCCGCTGGTGAAAGCCGCCACAGGTGAAGAGGTCAGTGCCGAAGAGCTCGGCGGCGCCGAGGTACACACCAAGATAAGCGGTGTGGCCGATCATCTGGCGCAAAACGACGACCACGCGCTGGAGCTGGCCCGCAATGCCGTCTCCCGCCTCAATCACCAAAAGCAGATTGCCCAGACACTGAGCCAGGTAAAGCCGCCCAAGTACGATATTCATGAGCTCTACGGCATAGTCGGCACCGACTTGAAAAAGCCCTTCGATGTCAAAGAAGTGATTGCCCGCATCGTCGATGACTCAGACTTCGACGAGTTCAAGGCCGGTTATGGTGCCACTCTGGTATGCGGTTTTGCCCGTATTCATGGCTACCCGGTTGGCATAGTGGCCAACAACGGCATTCTGTTTTCCGAGTCGGCGCAAAAAGGCGCTCACTTCATCGAGCTTTGCTGCCAGCGCAAGATCCCGCTGCTGTTTTTGCAAAACATTACCGGCTTTATGGTCGGCAAGAAATATGAGCATGAAGGCATAGCCAAACACGGCGCCAAGATGGTGACCGCAGTATCCTGCGCCACTGTGCCCAAGTTTACCGTGATCATTGGCGGCTCCTACGGCGCCGGTAACTACGGCATGTGCGGCCGCGCCTTTGAACCCACCATGATGTGGATGTGGCCCAACGCCCGCATCTCAGTCATGGGGGGTGAACAGGCCGCCGGAGTGCTGGCCACAGTGCGTAAAGACGGCCTGGCCCGCAAGGGGCAGACCATGAGCGCCGAGGAAGAAGCCGCCTTCAAGGCTCCGGTGATAGCCCAATACGATAAAGAAGGGCATCCCTACCATGCCAGCGCCCGCTTGTGGGACGATGGCATTATCGACCCGGCCCAGACCCGTGATGTGGTTGGCCTGGCATTGTCGGCGGCGCTGAATGCGCCCATAGAGGACACACGTTTCGGCGTGTTCCGCATGTAATGGAGGCCGGTATGGATTATCAATATCTGACCTTAACCACCGACTCCCGCGGCGTTTCATCCCTGGTGATGAATCGCCCGCAGCTGGCCAACGCCTTCGATGAAGTGATGATTGCCGAGCTCATTGATGCGCTGGAGTCCCTGGCCCGGGATCCCGCCTGCCGGGTGCTGCTGCTGAAAGCCAACGGCAAACATTTCAGCGCCGGCGCCGACCTGAACTGGATGCGCAAACAGGCGGCGATGGACTTTGACGACAACCTCAAAGACGCCGCCGAGTTGGCCCGGTTGATGGCAACCCTGGATCAATTCCCCAAGCCGTCATTGGCCCTGGTACAGGGCGCGGCCTTTGGCGGAGCGCTGGGGCTGGTGTGTTGCTGTGATATCGCCATAGCAACACCCAAGGCCAGCTTTTGCCTGTCAGAGGTGAAGCTTGGCCTGATCCCGGCGGTTATCAGCCCCTATGTGCGCCGCGCCATGGGCGAGCGTCAGGCGAGACGCTATATGTTGACCGCAGAGCGTTTCGATGCCGAAGCCGCCAAAACTTTGCAACTGGTGCATCAGGTAGCAGACGATCTCGAGGTCGCCGCCGCGCCCTTTATCGAGTCGCTGCTGGGCAACAGTCCGCAGGCGCTCAACTGGTGCAAACAGCTGATAAGCGATATCCGCCACGGACTGATAGATGAACAGACGCTGGCGCTCACCGGCGAGGCCATCGCCCGGATCCGGGTGTCTGCTGAAGGCCAGGAAGGGCTGAACGCCTTTTTCGAAAAACGCCCGCCGAGCTGGCAAGGCTCAAGTGACAATTCGGGCAACAACTCCAGTTGCAATCCAGGCAATAGCTCAAACCCGCCACAGCGCCGTGACTAAGGAAGGATGTAAGATGTTCAACAAGATTCTGATTGCCAACCGCGGCGAAATTGCCTGTCGCATCATACGTACCGCCAGGTCATTGGGAGTGCGCACTGTCGCACTGTTCTCGGATGCCGATCGCCATGCCGCCCACGTGGCTATGGCCGATGAAGCCTTTTATCTGGGGGGTTCGGCGCCTGCCGACTCCTACCTCAGGGGCGATGCCATCATCGATATCGCCAAGGCCTGTGGCGCCGAGGCGATCCACCCGGGTTATGGTTTTCTGTCGGAAAACGCCGGTTTTGCCGCCGCCTGTGAACGGGCCAATATCGCTTTTATCGGTCCCAAGGCCGATTCCATAGAAGCCATGGGCAGCAAGAGCGCCGCCAAACTCATCATAGGCCGCGCCGGAGTGCCGCTGGTGCCCGGCTATCACGGTGATGACCAGAGCGATGAAGTGCTGCTCAGTGAAGCCGAAAAAATCGGTTTCCCGCTGCTGATCAAGGCCGCCTTCGGTGGCGGCGGCAAGGGAATGCGGATTGTCCGCAGCCTGACGGAAGTCAAGTCGGCCATCGACTCGGCCCGCCGTGAAGCCGCCTCCAGTTTTGGCAATGACAAGCTGTTGATGGAGCGTTATCTGGAGCAGCCGCGCCATGTGGAAGTACAGGTATTTGCCGACACCCAAGGCAATGTCATTTATCTGTCAGACAGGGACTGCTCGATTCAGCGCCGCCACCAGAAAGTGGTGGAGGAAGCGCCGGCCCCCGGCCTCAGCGACGCCCTGCGCCGCCGCATGGGTGAAGCCGCCGTGGCTGCCGCCCGCGCCATCGACTATGTGGGTGCAGGCACGGTCGAGTTTCTGCTGGACACCCATGCCACAGAGGAAGACGGCAGCTTCTTCTTTATGGAGATGAATACCCGTTTGCAGGTAGAGCATCCGGTTACCGAACTGGTGACAGGGACAGATCTGGTGCACTGGCAACTTCTGGTCGCTGCCGGAGAGCCTCTGCCCCTGACTCAGGAGCAAGTTGCCATTAAGGGCCATGCTTTTGAAGTGCGAATTTATGCCGAAGATCCGGATAACGACTTCCTGCCCGCCAGCGGCAAGCTCAACTTCCTGCGCGAGCCCAAGTCATCGCGCCATGTACGTATCGACTCAGGGGTTCGTGAAGGCGATGAAATCTCCAACTTCTACGACCCCATGATAGCCAAACTGATTGTCTGGGATGAATCACGCCCAAGAGCGCTGCAGCGCCTGCAAAGGGCTTTGGATGACTTCCAGCTCACCGGCCTGAAACACAATATCGGTTTCCTGGGAAAAATCGCCGCTCACCCGGCCTTTGCCAGCGCCGACTTCAGCACAGATTTTATTGAGCGCTATCAAGCACAGCTGCTGCCTCAAGCGAAAGACAGCACTCTGCCCTTGCCGCTGCTGGCCAAAGCCGCACTGTATGAAATGCTGTGGCGCAAACGCGACTCCCGGGCCAAACAGACAAACAGTCAGGACCCATCCTCGCCCTGGGGCAGCGCCAATGGCTTTAGACTCAACAGCGCCAAGCGCCACGATATTGCCCTGATGGACGATGAACACCATATTCATCACCTGCAGCTGACTGAGCTGGCCAAAGCCGATAGCTGGCAACTGACACTGGATGGTCAAACCCTGGTTATCGAAGGCGAGTTGAGCACAGATGAGGCCGGTGGTGACACGCTTCGCTGTATGGTCGATGGGCATATCAGCAGCCAGCGAATCAGCCGCCAGGGTATGGACTTTACCCTGCTTGGCCGCTCCGGCGAGCTTAGCGCCTGTCATTTCCGCGCCATTCAGAATGAACTGGAAGAGGAGCAGGCCAACCACGCCGATCTGCTCAAGGCGCCGATGAACGGCACCATAGTCACCCACCTGGTGGCTGTAGGCGATAACGTTAAGGCCGGCCAAGGGCTGATGGTGATGGAAGCGATGAAGATGGAATACACCATAGCCGCGCCTTTCGATGGCACTGTGAGTGAGTTTTTCTTCCAGCCCGGCGAACTGGTCAGCGATGGCGCCCAGTTGCTGGAGCTCAGCGAACAACTCAAGGAGGCTTAAAAATGCTGCCTCCCAAGGTAAGCCTGTTTGAAGTGGGCCCAAGAGACGGCCTGCAAAATGAAACCTCGGTCAGCACTCAAGCCAAGATAGCCCTGGTTGAAGCCCTGGCCGATGCCGGGGTGAAGCGCATCGAAGCCGCCAGCTTTGTATCGCCCAAGTGGGTACCGCAAATGGCAGACTCGGGCGAGGTGCTGCGCGGCATTTCACGCCGCACCGGCGTCTGCTACAGCGCCCTGACTCCCAATCTCAAGGGCCTGGAGTTGGCGCTGGATGCCGGCGCCGATGAAGTGGCGGTATTTGCCGCCGCCTCCGAAGGCTTCAGCCAGAAGAACATCAACTGCTCCATCGAAGAGTCCATCGCCCGCTTCGAGCCCCTGCTGAGCCGGGCCAAGGAGCAAGGCGTTCGGGTTCGCGGCTATGTTTCCTGCGTACTGGGTTGCCCCTATGATGGTGAAATCGCCCCGGCAGAAGTGGCTCGGGTCGCCGACATTCTGCATCAATTGGGCTGCTATGAAATATCCCTCGGCGACACCATAGGCGTAGGTACACCGCTCAAGGCCCGCAAAATGCTGGAAACAGTGGCCGAGCGAGTACCGGTAGAGCGCTTGGCGCTACACTTCCATGATACCTATGGTCAGGCGCTGGCCAACATTCTCGCCTGCCTGGAAACCGGCGTCAGTGTAATAGATACCTCGGTCGCCGGACTCGGTGGCTGCCCCTATGCCAAAGGCGCATCCGGTAATCTGGCCAGTGAAGATCTTGTCTATATGCTGCATGGTATGGGTATAGACACAGGCATAGATCTCAACAAACTGGCCCGGGCCGGACGGCAGATAAGCCAGCAGCTTGGCCGGCAAACCGGTTCAAAAGTAGCCAGAGCCCTGGGAGATTAAGGGCTCCAGGCGGCACAACAGATAAGCAGTATAACGACAGATAATAAACAGCAAGGACATCACTATGGCAGGACTCAATAAAGTCGTCGGCAGCTACGACGAAGCGCTCGCAGGTCTCACCAATGATATGACAGTCATGGTGGGTGGTTTCGGCCTTTGCGGCATTCCCGAAGGCCTTATCAATCAAATGGTCAAGCTGGGTGTCAGCGGCCTGACCGCCATCTCCAACAACGCCGGGGTAGACGACTTCGGGCTGGGGCTGCTGCTGCAACATAAGCAGATAAGCACAATGATCGCCTCCTATGTGGGTGAAAACGCCACCTTTGAGCGGCAGATGCTCAGTGGCGAGCTCAATGTGATCCTCACTCCGCAAGGCACTCTGGCGGAGAAGATCCGCGCCGGCGGCGCCGGGATCCCCGCCTTTTTTACCGCCACCGGCTACGGCACCCCTGTGGCCGATGGCAAAGAGACCCGCGAAATCAATGGCCGCCACTATGTGCTGGAAGATGCTCTGACCGCCGACTTCGCGCTGATCCGCGCCTGGAAGGCCGATACCATGGGTAACCTGGTATTTCGCAAGACAGCCGCCAACTTCAACCCCATGATGGCCACCGCCGGCAAGATCACTGTGGTGGAAGTGGAAGAGATAGTCGAGCCGGGTGAGCTGGACCCGGATCATATCCACACCCCGGGCATCTATGTGGATCGCGTCATCAAGGGTGTGTTCGAGAAGCGTATCGAACAGCGCACAGTCAAACAGGCATAAGGGCAGGAGAGCAAAATGGCACTTTCAAGAGAACAACTGGCCCAACGCGTCGCCAAGGAACTCAAAGACGGTTACTACGTCAATCTGGGGATAGGTATCCCGACTCTGGTGGCCAACTATATCCCCGAGGGTATGCAGGTGATGCTGCAATCGGAAAACGGCCTCTTGGGCATGGGTGAATTCCCCACCGAAGACACTATAGATCCGGATCTGATCAACGCCGGCAAGCAAACCGTTACCGCCGTCAAAGGCGCGTCTTTCTTCTCCAGCGCCGAGAGCTTCGCCATGATCCGTGGCGGGCATGTGGATCTCACGGTACTGGGCGCGTTCGAGGTGGATGTCCAAGGCTCTATCGCCTCATGGATGATCCCCGGCAAGCTGGTTAAAGGCATGGGCGGCGCCATGGACTTGGTGGCCGGCGCCGACAATATCATAGTCACCATGATGCACGCCGACAAACACGGCAACTCCAAACTGCTGAGTAAATGCGAGTTGCCGCTCACGGGTTATGGCTGCATCAAGCGGGTACTGACAGACCTGGCCTTTATCGAAATCAAGGACGGCGCCTTCCACCTGCTGGAGCGGGCACCAGGTGTGAGTGTCGAGGAGATAGTTGCCAAAACCGCCGGCAAGCTTATTGTCCCGGAACATGTGCCAGAGATGGCCTTGTAAGAAATTAAGTCTCTGAGGCCTATTATCACTCACAATAGGCCGACCTTGACCGGGCCGATTTTAGTTTTTGAGTCGCCATCGCGACTCAAAAACCCCCGGATAATATTGGGTGTGACGGTTTTATCTCAAAACTTGCAAAACGCCGCTTTTAGCTGCTGAGCAACTCACGGGCATTGGCCAGGGTATTGCTGGTGATGGTATCGCCACCAAGCAACCGGGCCAACTCCTGCACTCGCTGCTCTTTATCCAGCGCCACCATAGAGGTTTCGGTACCGCTGCCCTTGGCATGTTTAGCAACAAACATATGCTGATGGCCGTTACCTGCCACCTGCGGCAAGTGAGTCACACACAATACCTGGGTCGACTCTCCCAGGGTGCGCAACATGCGGCCCACCACGGCGGCTGTTGGTCCGGAAATCCCCACATCCACCTCATCAAAAATCAGTGTCGGAGTCGCTACCTTACGGGCGGTTATCACCTGAATACCCAGGCCGATACGGGAAAGCTCGCCCCCCGAGGCCACCTTGGCCAGACTCTGCAGTGGCTGCCCCGGATTAGTAGTCACCAGAAACTCCACCCTGTCACTGCCGTTGACCGACATCTGCCCAGGATTAAACTCCACCGCTATGCTGAACTTGCCCTTGGGCATATTGAGCTCATGGATGGAAGCTGTGACCAACTTGTCCAGCTCTTTGGCATAGCGGCTACGGCTCTGACTGAGTTTCTGCGCCTGAGTCAGATAATTCTGTTTGCTGGCTTCCAATTGCTGCTCTATCTCTTCAAGCTTCTGCTCATCCGAGTCGAGACTCCCCAGTTCGGCCAGCAATTGCTGATGGTGTTGATACAGCTCTGAGGGCATCACCTGATGCTTGCGCGCCAGTTGCATCGCCTTGGAAAGTCGCGCCTCCAGCATGGCAAAGTGTTCAGGGTCCAACTCGAGCTTGTCCAGATAGCGCTGCAGTTCGCTGCTGCTTTCCTGCACCTGGATCAGGGCATCGTTGAGCATGCCGCCGACATTGGCCAGCTCAGCATCGACACTCTCAAGATCGGCACTGATATGCACGGCCCGGTTCAACAATGACTCTATGTTGGCTTCTTCGCCCTCACTGAGCAGCATCAAGGCCAACTGACAGGACTCGATCAGCGCCGTACTGTTGGCCAGACGCTTGTGCTCCTGCTCTATCTCGGCAAATTCATGCTCCCCGAGAGCAAAGTCATTGAGTTCTTCCACCTGATAGCTGAGTAACTGCTTGCGGGCAATTCTCTCCTGCTGCGACAGCACCAGTTGCCGCAGTTCCTGCTCGATTTGGCGATAACGCTGATAGGCACTGCTGACCCCATCGAGCAACAGCTTATGATTGGCATAGCTGTCCAGCAGGTAAAGTTGCTGCTCTGTCTTGAGCATGGCGTGATGGGCATGCTGGCCGTGGATCCCCACCAGCAAGGGTCCCAACGCCTTGAGCTGAGTCAGCGGCACAGGGTTACCATTGATATAGGCGCGGGAGCGGCCATCGCTGCCAATGGTGCGCCGTAGAATACATTCATCTTCGAGTTCGAGATCATTATCTTCCAGCCAACGCTTGGCCAGAGGGACATCCGCCAGAGAGAAACGGGCACTGACTTCCGTCTTGCTGGCGCCGGGGCGCACACTGGCGGCATCGGCCCGGTTACCGAGACAAAGCCCCAGGGCATCGATGGCAATGGATTTACCCGCCCCGGTCTCGCCGGTAATACTGGTCATTCCCGGACGGAAGTCCAGCTCCAGAAAACGCACTATGGCAAAGTTATTGATGCTGAGTTGGCAAAGCATAATGAATTCCCAAAACACTGTATTGATAAACAGTATATACTGATTTTTTATACAGTAAATATCTGTCGATTAATTATTCCCTGTGTTCTACCCAGCCTAAACAGCCCATGCCGCTATCAAAGGCAAACTGATAAAGGTGATTAGCGTGCCCAGTAATATACCCTGGGCACTGACCCCAGCCTTGGTGTCATAACGCTGCGCCAGTAAGTATACACTCGCTGCAGTAGGCAGGGCCGCAAGAATAACCCCCATCTGCAGATTGGTGCCGCTGATCCCCATGGCTTTCAATAATAGATAAGCCAGCAGAGGTTGCAGTAGTAGCTTGCAAGCGTTGATACCAAAAAGCTCGGCCAACTGCCAAGGCCCAGGTAAGCGGGTGGCGCCGCGAACCCGAGTCGCCTTGGCCAACACCATACCTATGGCAAACAGGGCGCAGGGACTGGAGGTAGCGCCTATCTGGCTTATCATCATCGCTATCCCATCCGGCAGAGCCATACCGGAAGCCGAGACAGCAACGCCCAGGGCGCTGCCGATAACAATCGGGTTTTTCGCCAGCGCTTCAACAATAATCAACAAAGGATGCGCCTTATTTTCTGTATCTCTGGCGAGCTCCAGCGACACCAGTGCGATGGCAAACATCACCACAGACAACAGGCTGGCAATGGCCGCCGCAGCCAGCGCCAACTGGTTTCCCGGGTAGACTATCATCATCATGGGGATGCCGATAAAGGCGGTATTGCCGAAGGTGGCATTCAAGGCGCGAATCGCCCCTACCCCCTGACCGGCCCTGAAACAACCGGAAATCAGCAGCACCAGCAGATAGGTCAGCATCATTGCCACACTGAAACCGACGATGAAATGCCACTGGAAGATCTCCTCGAAAGAAGTTCTTGCCAGCACTATCATCATAATGGCCGGAAAAGCTATGTAATAAACATATTGGTTGAGGGCGGCGTCCGTACCATCCGGCAGGATTTTGCTTTTCTGTACCAGTGAACCTGCGAGCATAATGCCAAACACAGAGATCAGCGGAGTAATGATTCCAGTCATACTTCTTCCATTTTGCTGACTTTGGCTGTCGTACTCCCGCCGAGGATCTGCGAAAATGGCGGGGAATTCTGTATCTTGCCTGCCCTTATCAGTACAGCTAAGTAAGTTCGGCAGAGATTGCCGACAAGTTACCACAGCCGTTATCTGCCAGCCATTGCGCTATGGTCGTAGACATCGGCAGACAAGCGTTTTAAACATATCCTTGGCACATTGAGGAACAGCAATGAGTGACAATCAGGCTCCCGAACTGCAACTGCTCTACTTGTTTGTACATCTGGTCAATGCCGGCAGTTTCTCCCAGGCCGCCAAAGTACTGAATATGCCGGTGGCCACCGTCAGCCGCAAACTAGCCAAGCTGGAATCTGTGCTGGATAAACAACTACTGATGCGAACCACCCGCAAACTGAGGTTGACCGAAGAGGGACTGGAGTTGTTCCAACGCTATCAGCAACTGATAGCCCAGTTTGATGCCCTGGCCAGCGGCACCTGCGCCGACAAGCCCGAAGGCACCCTGAGAATTGCCGCTCCCATCTCGATTATCTCTATGATATTCATCGAGACACTGAACGAATTTTGCGAGTGCTACCCGGATATCAAGCTGCATATCGCCCAAAGTAACGAGGTGGTGGATCTCATCGATAAAGGCATAGATGTTGCCATAGTCGGCGGCACCCAGCCTGACTCCTCCTGGGTTTCCTGCTCTCTCGGAGTATTGGATTATCGCCTGGTGGCTTCCCCCGGGTATCTTCGAAAAGCGCCGGTATTTAACCATCCGCAACAGCTCAGTCAGCACAAGGTTATCAAGGTCTGGCCTCTGTTCAACTGGTCGCTGCGCCATCCCGATGGCGATGCCTTCTATTATGATGGCCCAGCCAACCTAACCCTGACGGATCTCCACGGTGCCATCCGCGCGACCTTAAATGACGGCGGCATTCTTTACGGCCCAGAGCTATTTTGCAAACAGGAGTTGAAAGATGGCCGGCTACAGGTATTGCTACCGGAGTGGAAAGGAGAAAAACGGCGTATTTCCCTGCTCTATCATCAACGCAGCCAGCAACCTCTCAAGGTAAAACTCTTTATCGAGTTCATGCAGCAGCGCGCCCCTGCGCTGTTTTCCATGGACTAAAACGCAGACGCAAAAAAGCCCGCGACGCGGGCTTTTCTTCGAAGGGGTAAGTCTTACAGACGGATACCAGCCTTCTCCAGGTCTTTGGCAATCACACTTCTTGGCAGTGCAACATAACCGTCTTTCTCAACAACCTGCTGACCCTGCTTGGACAGGACATAGCGGACAAACTCGCGCTGCATGGGTGACAGCTCTTTGTTTGGGTGCTTGTTGATGTAAACGTAGAGGTAGCGTGACAGTGGGTAAGTACCGCTGGCAGCATTCTCAGGCGTTGCCGCGATATAGTCGTCGCCCTTCTTCGACAGAGCCACAGCTTTCACACCGGCAGTCTTGTAACCTATGCCTGAGTAACCGATAGCATTCAGCGACTGAGATACAGACTGAACCACTGAGGCGCTGCCTGGCTGCTCGTTCACGTTGGCTTTGAAGTCGCCCTTACACAGCGCTTTCTTCTTGAAGTAACCGTATGTACCGGATACTGAGTTACGGCCGTACAGCTGAATGTCTTTGGCAGACCAGCTTCCGTCCAAACCGGCATCACCCCAACGAGTGATATCGCTGCCACCACACTTGTGGGTAGAGGAGAAGATGGCATCAACCTGCTCTATGCTCAGCCCCTTGATGGGGTTGTCCTTGTGCACAAAGACTGCCAGAGCATCAATGGCTACACGAATCGCAGTAGGCTTATAACCATAGTGCTTTTCAAACGCTTCCTCTTCGTTTGGCTTCATCTTGCGGCTCATTGGGCCAAACTGAGAAGTCCCTTCGGTCAGGGCTGGAGGCGCAGTTGAAGAACCGGCAGCCTGGATCTGGATGTTGACGTTAGGGTACATCTGTTTGAATTCTTCTGCCCACAGAGTCATCATGTTGGCCAGAGTGTCAGAACCGACAGAAGACAAGTTACCGGATACGCCACTTGTTTTCTCGTAGGTTGGCAGTGACTGATCGATAGCAGCCATAGATGCTGCTGAGAATACACCAGCGGCTGTAAGAGTCACCGCACCGACAAGCTGTTTCAATTTCATTATTTGCTCCAGTGTTTACCGAAATTGGTTTCTAAAACGCAGCCAGTATCAATTGCCACAATGACAAGTCTATGACTTTAAAATGACAGTTGCATGACAGGCCAAGATAAATTCGCAGCAAATGAGGGATTGAAATTAGCGGATAGCACAGTTGTCAATAGTTTCAACATTAAGGGCCTTCGAGTAAAAGTATTGTTTAAGCAGCTCACTTTCTGTAGCAAAGAGTTTGTATAATCATAATCTGAAGCTTGCTGCTGGTGACACAAGCAGCAAAATAAATCCCCTTCGCACCAGATAGTAAAAAAGGAGCCTACGGCTCCTTAATAACATTAGTCTATTCCAGCGCTTCAAGAATCTTGCTGCTCCAGCAGATGCTGCGGGATCACAAAGCTGAAAGTACTGCCCTTACCCAACTCGCTGGTCACCTTGAGTTCACTGTGGTGATGACTAAGGGCGTGTTTCACTATCGCCAACCCCAAACCACTGCCACCGGTTTGCCGCGAGCGGGCACTGTCGACCCGATAGAAACGTTCAGTCAGTCGACTGATATGCTGCGGTGCAATTCCTTCACCACTGTCTTTAACACTGAACATGGCGCCGGTTGCCACCCGTTGCCAGCGCACCTCAATACTGCCGCCCGGTTCAGTGTAACGTATGGCATTGGACAACAAGTTGGAGCAGGCACTGCGCAGCTGCAACTCATTGCCATGGGTATTGAGCCCGGGTTCGGCATGGAAGCTCAGTTGGTAGCGACCACGGGAGAGCGCTTCGCCCTCCTCCTTTAAGGTGGTCATCAACTGCTTCATATCCACAGTGTGTTCCAGGTTGATATCGGCGGCATCTTCAATCCGCGACAACGCCAACAACTGCTCTACCATGGATTGCATCCTGCCGGTCTGCTGCTGCATCAACTCCAGCGCCTTAACATTGGGGGAGTCGGGTTCGGCCATGCTCTGCATCATCTCAAGATACCCCTGCAGCACAGTGAGCGGCGTCTTCAGCTCATGGGAGACGTTGGCAACAAACTCCTTGCGCATTCCCTCGAGTTGCCTAACCCGGGTAATATCCCGGGCGATCAGCAACAGCTGCCTGTCGCCATAGGCCATCAAACGCACTTCCAGCAAACGTCTATCCGAAACCGGGGACGGCAGCTCCAGCGGCTCCTTGTAATGACCCTTTTTCAAATAGGCCGAAAAGTCGGGATGCCGGATAAGGTTATCTATTCGCTGACCATTATCCTGCGGCCAGACAAAGCCAAGCAGCAGCTGCGCCAGCTTATTACACCAGAGAATATTGTGCTCTGAATCGAGTACCACTGCCGCATCAGGAAGCGCTTCGGCCCCCTGACGAAACCGTCCCAGCAACCCTGCCAACTGACTCACCCGCTTGCGGTTTTTACCCTGCAGGCGATAGATGCCATTGAACACCCCTTCCCAGCTGCCGCTGCCCTGAGGCGGCGTTAAGCGGCGATCGCGCCACAACCAGTAATTGAGCCGAATAAGCTGGCGATAGTGCCAACCCAATAATAGAAAAGCTCCCAGACACAACACCAAGAGCAACTGACCAAGCAGCAACCCAAGCAGCAGACAAGCCGCCAGGTACAGCATCAGACGGGAAAACAGCCGATAACCCGAATAGGAATCAAACATAGAAAATGCCCAGGCAAAAGGCCGATGGTTGCACAAGATAACGCAAAAACCGACCCGTGCCCATTGTTACCCCGCTAGATACGGGTAGAGAAGCGGTAACCTGCGCCGCGAACCGTTTGGATCAGTTTATCGTGCCCGGACAGCTCCACGGCTTTCCTTAAGCGACGAATATGCACATCCACGGTTCTGTCTTCGACATAGACATTGGTGCCCCAAACATTGTCCAGCAGCTGCTCACGGCTGTAGACCCGTTCCGGGTGAGTCATAAAGAAGTGCAGCAAACGAAACTCGGTCGGCCCCATCTCCAGCACTGAATCACCCACAGTGACCCTATGGCTGACAGGATCCAGGGTCAGGCCCTGCACATCTATGGTTTCTTCCAGGCGGGTTGGCGCGGCGCGTCTGAGAACCGCCTTGATGCGGGCCACCAACTCCTTAGGGGAAAACGGCTTGGTAATATAGTCATCGGCGCCCACTTCCAGGCCTTTGACCTTGTCCTCTTCCTCACCGCGGGCGGTGAGCATGATAATGGGGATCTGACGGGTAAACTCATCTTGCTTCAATCGCTTGGCAAACTGAATACCGCTGCCGCCCGGAAACATCCAGTCCAGCAGAATAAGATCCGGATAAGGCTCCTTGAGCAGTGCCAGGGCAGAGTCAAAGTCCTCGGCGGCACTGGTGGTGTACCCGTGTTGTTCCATAACAAAAGTCAGCATCTCGCGGATAGCCAACTCATCTTCTACTATTAAAATCCTTGCAGTCATAACGGTTTCTGTCAGTGAATTTCCACGTGGCCATTATTGGACAGTTTTATTACAAAATTATGAAAAAGACTCGTTTAAGCCCTATTAACGCCACCATTTTGTCATAATTTTCCGGATTAAACACTTGAAACCCTGATAAAAATATCTTTAAAACCTCTCCATTAGCCGCTATCGACAACAATCCTAATGCGTGTAAATCCATAACAAAAACATATACCAAACAATATCTTACCTGGAAATAAATCCCACATTTCCCAAAAGATAATAATCAAGTTGAACCAGGCTCGGAACATATGACACAGACCAAGGCGCTGACACATATTCTGCCGATGCTTAAAGTGATCGCATGTCCGGTCCAACTTGCCGGTCTGAAATCAAGTCAAATAGTGTGATTACCGGCGATTTTTGGCGATAAACAACCACAGGAGTTCAATGAAGCGCCACCAGGTTAATACCTGAAACCGGCCCGAAAACGAAAGCAGCTCATCACCTTAGAGTACGAACCTGAGGCTGGCGACGCCATGCTAACGAGTTTTATTTACCAAGAGGCTTGATGATGCTGGGGAACAATGAAGCTGAGTAACAAAAATCCGATGACATATTTACATCGGATTTTTATCTTTTGCATGAACCCCTTAAAGTCGCCAGATAGATATGTTCGGGATTGCATTCTTTGGGCATTATTGCAAACTTATCTAGGCCTTGAACAAGGCCTCTACCGACAATCCCTGAGAGGAGAGTATGTCGCGCAGGCGTTTCAATGCCTCCACCTGAATTTGCCGCACTCTTTCTCGGGTCAGGCCAATTTCCGAGCCTACATCCTCCAAAGTGGAAGGTTCATATCCCAGTAGGCCAAAGCGTCTGGCAAGCACTTCTCTTTGCTTGGTATTGAGCTCATTGAGCCACTTAACCACAGAGTTGGAAATGTCTTCTTCCTGCACCTGGGCATCCGGTGTCATATCATCATCGTCTGCCAACACATCGAGTAGGGCCTTGTCGTTGTCACCGCCTATCGGGGTGTCGACCGAGGTGATCCTCTCATTCAGCTTCAGCATCTTGCTGACATCGCTGCTTGGTAGTTCCAGCTTTTCGGCTATCTCTTCGGCTGTGGGTTCGTGATCCAGCTTATGGGCCAACTCCCGGGCAGTACGCAGATACACATTGAGCTC
The DNA here is from genome assembly GCF_000813075.1 of Shewanella sp. ECSMB14102. Lineage (NCBI taxonomy): Bacteria > Pseudomonadati > Pseudomonadota > Gammaproteobacteria > Alteromonadales > Shewanellaceae > Shewanella > Shewanella sp. ECSMB14102. The sequence goes on along the minus strand of NZ_JWGX01000013.1, from coordinate 33,062 downwards.
TTTAACCACATGAATAGGCAGACGTATAGTACGGGTCTGATTCATTATGGCTCGCTCTATGGTCTGGCGGATCCACCAAGTGGCATAAGTGGAGAAACGGAAACCGCGCTCGGGGTCGAACTTTTCTACGGCACGGATCAGACCAAGATTGCCTTCTTCAATCAGATCCAAGAGTGCCAAGCCACGGTTGTTGTAACGACGGGCTATTTTGACCACGAGGCGTAAATTACTTTCGATCATGCGGTTGCGTGATTTTTCACAACCTTTGAGGGCCTTGCGCGAGAAAAAAACCTCTTCTTCTGCACTCAGCAAAGGGGAAAATCCGATTTCACTCAGATAAAGTTGGGTCGCGTCTAAGTTTTTTTGCAGGTCATCCTGAACCATTTCGGCCAGAGCTTCTTCCTTCTTTGACGCCACTTCCGTGTCGTTTACGGATAAATCTACAAGCTCTTCCACGGGTGCGCTAGCATTTTTGCGGCTCATAATATTCTCTCCCAAACCTTAACAAACTAATTTACATCGTTTTTTATCCTCCATATGCCAATTTTGGCTCCCAAACAATCAGCGTTTGGGTAAATAATTGAGTGGATTGACAGACTGACCATGGTAGCGGATCTCAAAGTGCAGCATGACCTGGTTGGTGCCTGTGCTTCCCATCTTCGCAACCGTCTGCCCGGCAGACACATGCTGCTTTTCCTTGACCAAGATCTTATCGGCGTGGGCGTAAGCACTGAGATAGTCATCACTATGTTTGATAATGACGAGGTTTCCATAACCCCGCAAAGCATTACCCGCATAGACCACCCGACCATCGGCAGTGGCTTTAATAATATCGCCTCGGTTACCGGCTATCTTGATTCCTTTATTTCCCTGCTCTTTGGCAGAGAATGCGCCAATCACCCGGCCATTGACCGGCCATATCCAGCGACTGACTTTGTCCGGCAGAGTCGAACTCGGCTTATGGACAACATGGTTAACATTTTGTTTACCATTGGATACAGGGTAAGCAGACTTTGGTTTGGGATCAAGTGTTTTTTTCGGCTTATTTTGCTTGGCTTTAGCAACGGCCTGTTTCTGTTTAACCGTTTGTTTTTTATAGACCTTGTCTTTTGATTTTTGAGGTTGAGGTTTGGAGCTTTTACTCGATTTCAGCCACGAACCGCTCTTAACATTTTTTTTACCTTCCAGGATGAGTACCTGTCCAGGGTAGATGGTATAAGACTTATCTAGCTGATTTAACTTGGCTATTTGCGCATAGTCTTTACCGGCTCCCCAGGCGATGGAATAGAGGGTATCGCCTTTTCTCACCTTATAAGTATCAGATTGGATTGAGCCTCTTTCGATTGCCGGCCGTTTTACACCATAAATAGATTCGACCGGAGCGGGTCTGTGAGCCTGAAAACTACATCCAGAAACCAGAGTAACCAACAGCACTGAGCCAAGACGCCAAAATAATGATGTCTTTCGTTGCAATAACCGGCTGAAATGCAATGGATTCAAGAATACTCCTGCACGATGTAATAACTATCAGGCTAAGCCGCCACTGATTAAAGGCACAAATTTCACCGCCTCGATAACCTGAGAAGTAAACTGTCCCTTCTCCCGGCGGATCTTCAACAACTGCTGGCTCTCATCACCGACAGGGATCACCAATACGCCCCCCTCAGCCAACTGTTCCAGCAGGGCGGCAGGGATATCAGATGCCGCCGCGGTCACCATGATGGCATCGAAGGGCGCCCTGTTGGGCCAGCCTTGCCAGCCATCACCATATTTGAAATGGACATTATGCAGATCCAGCCGCTTGAGACGTTGACGAGCTTGGATTTGCAGACTTTTGATCCGCTCGACGGTAAAAAGTTCAGGCACCAACTGCGCCAATACCGCCGCCTGATACCCGGAGCCGGTACCAATTTCCAGCACCTTGGCAGGATTATGCTCCAGTAGTAACTCGGTCATTCTCGCCACAATATAAGGCTGGGATATAGTCTGACCCGAGCCTATAGGGAGAGCAGTATTTTCATAAGCCTTATGCGCCAATGCGCCATCAAGAAACAACTCTCTGGGGGTTTTGGCCACCACCTGCAACAGACCCGGGTGACGGATCCCCGCTTCCTGCAGTTTTTTGGTTAAATTCAATGCCGATGTGGAGGCTACCCGGGTCATAGTTTTTCTATCCAGTGTTGCAATTGAGAAAGCTGCCGATAGGCGGTTAAATCTACAGTTAATGGGGTGATGGACACATATCCCTGAGACACAGCATAAAAGTCGGTGTCTTCACCCACATCCAGTTCAATCCCGGGGGGCCCCAACCAAAATACCTCGCGGCCATGAGGATCTCTGGCTCTGACCATCCCCTCCGCCTTATGGCGGGCGCCGAGCCGAGTAACCCGTATCCCCTTGATTTCATCGAGAGGCAGATCCGGCACATTGATATTGAGGATCTGATCCGAGGCAATGGGATGCTTCTTAAGCCCCATAATGATCTTCACCGCATAGGCCGCCGCAGTGTCATAATGCGTAAACTCACGCCCCACCAAGGATACGGCCACCGCCGGTAACCCCAGAAAACGCCCTTCCATCGCTGCCGCCACTGTGCCTGAATAGAGGGTATCGTCTCCCATATTGGCACCGGCATTGATCCCCGAGACCACCATGTCGGGTTCGCCTTCATAGAGTTCACGAATCGCCAGATGAACGCAATCGGTCGGCGTGCCGTTTACCGAGATGTAGCCATTGTCTAACTTATTAATCCTTAAGGGATTCGTCAAGGTTAAAGAGTTACTGGCACCGGAGCAGTTGCGATCCGGTGCCACAGTCAGCACTTCGGCAACGGCTGACAAGGCTTCTGATAGAGCGCGGATCCCAGGTGCCGTTACCCCATCATCGTTGCTGACCAAGATTTTCATGCGGGATTTCCTTCCTGAGCCGCCTGGCGCTCACGCCACAGACGTTCGGTCACATCATCATAGTCGAGCAGTTCCCGCAGCACTGAGGTTGCAAAGCTGCCCGCGGGAAGGCTGAACTCCAGCTCCAAAGTGTCCGGCTCGATAAATTGGTACTTCATCCCCTCGGGACGCAGCAACAATGGTCGCCTTTCCTGCTCGAGCCCGGCTTTTTCCAAACCTTCACAATCGGCGCTGTATTCGGCCAGCACCTGAGTCTCAAAGGCCAAGGCATCGGCACTGCTGAGTGGCTGGCCCCTACCCCACATGGGCGCCGACAACAAAATATCTTTCTCTGCCAGCCTTTGTTGCAACACCTCATCCCAGCGCTCGGCAACAAAGAAGCTGCGACTGCCGGCCAGCATGACACAATCACCGTCCAGACACTCAAGCCCATGGGTCGCCAGGCGCTGAGAGACCAGTTGATTGAACAATAATGAGCGCAGCGCCGACAGGTAGATGGAGCGCTTGTTTCTGTCTTTCACCTTGCGCCCCTGTAACATCTGCCGTGCCATTTCTATGTTACGGCCGTTGTGACCAAAGCGCTGTTCACCGAAATAGTTGGGTACGCCGCTCTCGGCAATCGATTCCAGCCGCTGCAATACATCTGCCGGCTGGGTTATCTGGCGCAGAACCAGCTTGAAACGGTTACCGGAAAGCGCACCAATACGCAGCTTCTTGTTATGACGCGCCGCACTCAATACCGTGATGGACTCGCTATTGAGGCTCAGCCAATCCGGCGTTTCCTTGCCCGGAATTCGTACGCCGAACCACTGCTCTGTGATGGCATTCTTATCCTTCTGACCGGCAAAGGTCACCTCTTTGGGGTGCACCTTGGCCAATTTGGCCAGCATCTCGGCCACCTGAACCGTATTCAGGCCATCTTTACGAATATGCAGCAGATGGTGCTCACCCTCGCCCGAGGGCAGAAAAGGCAGTATTTCCTGCACCTGAAAATCGCTGTTGCTGGTGCGCATATCGCCTTTTGAGAGCGGCTTGCCATAAAGAAAGTGTAATGAATTCATCTTATTTGAAATCTTTTCCTGTAAATGAGTCGGTATTACATACCGAACATCAGCACCACGGCTTCTACCGCAATGCCTTCACTGCGGCCGGTAAAGCCGAGTTTTTCTGTCGTGGTCGCCTTGACGTTGATGGAGTCAAGATCTGTGTGCAGATCTTCGGCCAACATCTGTCGAATGGCTTCAATATGCGGCGCCATCTTGGGCGCCTGGGCAATAATGGTCACATCCAGGTTGCCGAGACGAAAGCCTTTGTCCAGTGCCAGGCGGTAACAATGACGCAGCAGCACCCGGCTGTCGGCTCCCTTGAATTCGGCCTCGGTATCGGGAAAGTGTTTACCTATGTCACCAAGTGCCATGGCGCCGAGTATCGCATCTGAAATCGCGTGCAATACCACATCACCATCGGAGTGCGCCAACAAGCCTGTGTGATGCGGTACTTCCACCCCACCCAGAACCAAGGGCGGCTCACCACCGAATTTATGTACATCAAAACCGTGTCCAATACGTATATTCATTGCTTGTTCCTGTAGTCAGTTACTCCGCTGATGCGCCAGATAAAGCGCTGCCAGCGGCAAATCGTCCGGATGGGTTACCTTGATATTGTCGCTACGGCCGCTGATAAGCGCCGGGTGTACTCCGCGCCACTCCATCGCCGAGGCTTCGTCTGTCACCAGCACACCGGCGGCCAACGCAGCTTTCAGCGCCTCGGTCAAAGTAAGCAGTGGAAACAGCTGCGGCGTTAGCGCATGCCAGAGCGCTTCTCTGGCAACCGTTTCACTGATGCAACCATCGATGCCGCTGCGTTTCATGGTATCGCGCACCGGCGCTGCCAGTATCGCCCCTTGCGGATATTGTTTTCGTGAAGCAAGCAACTTATCAATATCGCCATGGGTCAAGCAGGGTCTGGCGGCATCATGCACCAAGGCCCAGGTAGTGGCAGGCAATGGCTTGTCGGCAACCAGACTCTCAAGCGCCGCCAACACAGAATCCGCGCGCTCTTTACCGCCAGTGACAGTCTCCAACTTGGGATGACTGGCCACAGAGAGTTTGCCAAAGAAGCTATCTTCCGGGTTCAGCGCCACTATCACCCTTGAAATACCACTGTGGCTCAGCAAAACCTTGAGGGTTTGCTCCAAAATGCATGAGCCGGCAAGCGGCAGATATTGCTTAGGGCAGTCAGCGCCCATGCGACTGCCTATTCCAGCGGCCGGTACTATGGCAATCACTTGTTCATCACTGGGGAGCCCGGCCGTTATGGCTCGGGAGGAAATAGCTTCACTCATGGATATCCGTTATGTTGAAATTGGGCCGTTATTGATTGGCCAAAGACATAGAACGCTGTTCACCACCAACAACCCGGTAAAAGGTTTCACCCTTCTTGATTAACCCCAGCTCATTGCGGGCACGCTCTTCCAGGGCTTCGGTACCGCTGCGCAGATCGCGGATCTCCTCTTTCAGTACCTGGTTGCGTTCTTCGAGCCTGGCATTGCTGTCATTTTGAGCCGCTATCTGCTGCTCAAGATGAAAGTACTCCGGCAGACTGTTTTCTCCCAGCCAAAGACGATATTGCAGTAACCCCAGCAGCAAGACGATGACAAAAAGCAGTCGTTTCATGGTGATAAATTCAGCTCATGCCCTAAAAATACGATTAGTGTTGATAGTACAACAAAAAAGGCCACCAAGTGGTGGCCTTTTGAAACTGGAGGCGAAAATTACGCCTGACCTTTGATCTCACTCAGGCCACGGTAGGCTGCCTTGGCACCCAGTTGCTCTTCAATGCGCAGCAGCTGGTTGTACTTGGCAACACGGTCAGAGCGGCACAGAGAGCCGGTCTTGATCTGGCCGGCTGCGGTACCTACTGCCAAGTCGGCAATGGTCGCATCTTCAGTTTCACCTGAGCGGTGAGAGATAACGGCGGTGTAACCGGCTTCCTTGGCCATGCGGATAGCGGCCAGAGTCTCGGTCAGAGAACCTATCTGGTTGAACTTAATCAGAATCGAGTTGGCAACGCCCTGCTCGATACCGCGAGACAGGATCTTGGTGTTGGTCACGAACAGGTCATCACCCACCAGCTGGATCTTATCACCGAGGATCTTGGTCTGGTAAGCCCAGCCGTCCCAATCAGACTCATCCAGGCCATCTTCGATAGAAACGATAGGATACTGTTCGGTCAGTGACTTGAGGAAGTCAGAAAAACCGTTGGAATCGAATACCTTGCCTTCACCGGCCAGGTCATACTTACCGTCTTTGTAGAACTCGGAAGCGGCACAGTCCAGTGCCAGAGTCACATCTGTACCCAGTTTGTAGCCAGCAGCTTCAACGGCTTCTTTGATAACAGCCAGGGCATCGGCGTTGGATGACAGGTTAGGCGCAAAACCGCCTTCGTCACCCACGGCAGTGTTCAGGCCCTTGGACTGGAGCACCTTCTTCAGGTTGTGGAAGATTTCAGCGCCCATACGCAGGGCTTCACGGAAACTCTTGGCACCGACTGGCTGTACCATGAATTCCTGAATGTCGACGTTGTTGTCGGCATGCTCACCACCGTTCAAGATGTTCATCATAGGAACCGGCATGCTGTACTGGCCAGGAGTCCCGTTCAGTTCGGCGATGTGAGCGTAAAGCGGCATACCTTTGAAGGCAGCAGCGGCCTTGGCAGCAGCCAAAGACACAGCCAGAATGGCATTGGCGCCCAGCTTGTCTTTGTTTTCGGTGCCGTCCAGCGCGATCATAATGCCGTCCAGCTCGGCTTGAGCCGTGGCATCTTTACCCAGCAGGGCTTCACGGATAGGACCGTTGACATTATCAACAGCCTTGAGCACGCCTTTACCCAGATAGCGAGCCTTGTCGCCATCACGCAGTTCCAGCGCTTCACGGCTACCGGTAGAAGCGCCTGATGGAGCGGCTGCCATACCAATGAAACCACCTTCCAAATGCACTTCAGCTTCTACAGTGGGATTACCGCGAGAATCCATGATTTCGCGTCCTATGACGTTAATGATCTTAGCCATAATGTCCTCGATTAAAGTTAAAGAAAAAAACCATACCCATCTGAGCGTTCAGCGTCTCTCATATGGGTATTGGACTTTCACTTCACACTTCCCGGTGCAGCGGGGATGAAAAAGCCGGAGCTGCCATAGCAGTCCGGCTCTTCTAGTTTAACCCAGATTACGCTTTTGGTAAGTACTGGCAGCGGCGACAAAACCTTCAAACAGAGGGTGACCGTCGCGAGGTGTTGAGGTGAATTCCGGATGGAACTGACCGGCAACAAACCAAGGATGTGCCGGGATCTCAATCATCTCCACCAGCTTGCGATCGGAAGACAAGCCGCTGAATACCAGACCAGCCTTTTCCAAACGCTCACGGAAAGCGTTGTTCACTTCGTAACGATGACGGTGACGCTCAATACAGGTGTTGCTCTTGTAGGCGGCAGCGGCCTTGGTGCCTTCAATCAGATGGCACAGCTGAGCGCCAAGACGCATGGTACCACCCAGATCAGAAGCTTCATCACGCTGCTCCAAATTACCTTCTTCATCAACCCATTCGGTGATAAGGCCCACAACAGGGAAAGGTGTTTCCTTGTTGAACTCGGTAGAGTGGGCACCTTCCATGCCGGCGACATGACGGGCGAATTCAATCAGGGCAACCTGCATCCCCAGACAGATACCAAAGTATGGCAGTTGGTTTTCACGGGCATATTGAGCGGCAAGGATCTTACCTTCAACACCACGCTCACCAAAGCCGCCGGGAACCAGAATGCCGTCCAGGCCTTCCAGCACTTCAACGCCTTTGACTTCAACCGTCTGGGAGTCGATATACTTGATGTTCACTGAAACCCGGTTTTTAAGGCCGGCATGCTTCAGCGCTTCGTTGACAGACTTATAGGCATCCGGCAGTTCGATGTACTTGCCGACCATACCTATGGTCACTTCATTGTTTGGATTGGCTTCCTGATAAACCACGTTTTCCCATTCGGACAGGTCGGCTTCAGGGCAGCTCAGGCCAAAACGCTTGACGACCAGCTCATCCAGACCTTGTGAGCGCAGCAGCGCCGGGATCTTGTAGATGGAATCCACGTCTTTAAGGGAGATAACCGCCCGCTCTTCAACGTTACAGAACAGGGAGATCTTGGCTCTCTCGGTAGCCGGAATGGCGCGGTCGCCACGGCAAACCAGGATATCCGGCGCAATACCGATAGAACGCAGCTCTTTTACCGAGTGCTGAGTCGGCTTGGTTTTCACTTCCTGAGCCGGGCCGATAAAAGGCACCAGAGTCAGGTGCATAAACAAACTGCGCTCGCGGCCCAGTTCAACAGCCAGCTGACGGATAGACTCGAGGAAAGGCAGAGATTCGATATCCCCCACAGTACCACCGATTTCAACGATGGCGACATCATGGCCTTCACCGCCTTCGAGGACTTTTTCCTTGATGGCGTTGGTGATGTGCGGAATAACCTGGATGGTGGCACCCAGGTAGTCACCACGACGCTCCTTGCGCAGCACTTCCTCGTAGATACGACCTGTAGTGAAGTTGTTGCGACGGTTCATCTTGGTACGGATGAAACGCTCGTAGTGGCCCAAGTCCAGATCTGTCTCTGCGCCGTCCTCAGTGACAAACACTTCCCCGTGTTGGGTTGGGCTCATGGTTCCCGGATCAACGTTGATGTAAGGATCCAGCTTCATGATGGTTACATTCAGGCCTCTGGCCTCTAAAATTGCTGCGAGCGATGCCGCTGCAATGCCTTTACCTAGTGATGAAACAACGCCACCAGTAACGAAGATATACCTTGTAGTCATGCTGAACCTGAGAAAAAAGAATGATAAATAGGTGCTCGAATGAAAGCACCAGGACGGGGCGACAGTATATCAAAGCCCCTGCCATTTACCAAACAGGAATGAAGATAATTTTTACGCGCTGATCTCATTCGCGCATTTTTAATCCAGGCTTAACCTGCTACTGGATTTCACCGCGCTCTTCACGCTTGACCTGATCCCAATAAGCATCCAGTGCCTGCAGATCATGTTCTGCAAACGGCTTGCCGCTGGCATTGGCTTTTTGCTCGACAGCTCGAAAACGCCGCTCAAACTTGTTATTGGCTCCTCTGAGGGCCTGCTCGGGATCCACCCCCAAGTGGCGCGCCAGATTCACCGCAGCAAACAGCAAATCGCCCACTTCATCCTCAACCCTGGCCTTATCCGGCGTGGCTTGACGCGCTTCGTGCAACACCTCTTCAATCTCTTCCTGTACCTTGTCGACTACAGGCTCAAGCTCGGGCCAATCAAACCCTACCCGGGCGACCCGCTTTTGGATCTTACCCGCCCGCGCTAACGCCGGCAGCGCCTTGGGAATATCGTCCAGCACTGAGTGCAGCTCGCGCCCGGCGCGCTCGGCCGCTTTAATGCGCTCCCAGTTGTTCTTGGCATCCGGCGCCGAGTCAAAACTCAAGTCGGTATCGGCGGCAAACACATGGGGATGACGATTGATAAGCTTGTTACATATCCGCTCGAGCACAGTGGCGAAATCAAACCAGCCCTTTTCCTTGCCAAGCTGGCAATAGAACACCACCTGAAACAGCAGATCGCCAAGCTCAGAAGGTAACTCCTGCCAGTCGCGGCTCTCTATGGCGTCGGCCACTTCATAGGCTTCTTCCAGGGTGTAGGGCACTATGGAGTCAAAATCCTGCGCCCTGTCCCATGGGCAACCCAGCTCAGGGTCCCTGAGCTTTGCCATAATCTCAAGCAATGCATTGATATCTGCCGCCACCGCCGTTACTCCTTTGTTGCTAATACGCTTACCAATCCAACGACTCTTTGATAAGTCTTAAAAAACAGCAGGACGCAACCTATGCGTCCTGTTTTAAATACCGGTCGAATACCGAACTGGCCTCAGAGCCTGCGGGCTTCTATTACCCCGTCTATCTGGGTCAGCTTGGAGATAACCCTGGACAAACCGTCGAGGTTATAAAGCTCCATCTCAAGTTCAATGGCCGCAGTCTGGTTCTTGAGATCCGATGAGGAACTCATCGCCAGCACATTGGACTTTTCCGCCGCCAGCACAGAGGTGAGATCCCGCAGCAGACCGGTTCTGTCATTGGCCACCACTCGAATACGGATTTTGTAGCCGCCGGAGTAGTTTTCGCCCCAGACCACATCCACTACCCGCTCGGGATGGGCACGCATCAGTTCCTTGACCTGCTCACAATCGGCTCTGTGCACCGAAATACCGCGTCCCTTGGTGATAAAACCGAAAATCTCATCCCCGGGCACCGGCTGACAGCAGCGCGCCAGATGGCTCATCAGATTACCGACACCATTGACCTCTATCTGGCCGCGATTGGCACCTATGGGCTTCTGCTGACCTTTCTTGACCAGCTCTTCCACCGCCTCTTCGTCGGAAGGCTCCTGAGTCCTGAGTCGGCTCTGTACATGATTGACCACTTGGTTGAGGCGCACATCGCCGCCACCTATGGCCGCCAACAGGTCATCCATGTTGGTCATGTTGAAGCGCTCAATTGCGCTGCCGACATCCTTGAGTGTCAGCCCCACCCGCGCCAGTTCGGCTTCCAGCATCTCGCGTCCGGCCACCAGGTTCTTGTCCCTGTCCTGCTGCTTGAACCAGTGTTGGATCTTGCTGCGGGCTCTGGAGGTCTTGATATAACCCAGGTTGGGGTTGAGCCAATCGCGCTTCGGATTGGGATGCTTGGAGGTGATAATCTCGATGCGCTCACCGGTTTCCACCTGATAAGTAAACGGCACTATGCGGCCATCGACCTTGGCGCCAATACACTTGTGGCCCACCTGAGAGTGGATATAGTAGGCAAAGTCCAGCACGGTTGAGCCGGCTGGCAAATCCACCACTTCGCCGGACGGGGTAAACACATAGACCCTGTCTTCGAAGACCTGAGCCCGGATCTCCTCCACCAGGTTGCCGCTCTCGACCACATCTTCCTGCCATTGCAAAATCTTGCGCAGCCAGTTGATCTTCTCTTCGTAGCCACTCTGTTTACCGGAGTGATTACCCTCTTTATATTTCCAGTGAGCCGCCACCCCGAGTTCGGCATCTTCATGCATCTGCTGGGTGCGAATTTGGATTTCGACTGTCTTGCCCTCCGGTCCCACCACCACAGTGTGAATCGACTGGTAACCGTTGGGTTTGGGGTTGGCAATATAATCGTCAAACTCTCTGGGAATATGGTGCCAAAGGGTATGCACTACACCGAGCGCGCCGTAGCAGTCCTGCAGCCGGTCGGTGACGATTCGCACTGCACGCACATCAAACAGCTCGTCAAATTTAAGCTGCTTGCCGCGCATCTTGCGCCAGATGGAGTAGATATGTTTGGGACGACCATAAACCTTGGCACGAATCTCTTCTTCATCCAGCCGCGTTTGCAACTGATTGACAAAGTTGTCGATAAAGACTTCTCGGTCCAGGCGCTTGCCGTCCAGCTGCTTGGCAATCTCTTTATAGGTTTCGGGATGCAGATAACGAAACGAGATATCCTCCAGCTCCCACTTGAGCTGACCTATACCCAAACGGTTGGCCAGCGGCGCGTAGATGTCGGCAATTTCCCGGGCCAGCAATACCCGGGTTTCTTCATCGTCGTTTTTCACGGCCCTAAGCAGGCATACCCGCTCGGCCAGTTTTATCACCACGGCGCGTACATCTTCCACCATGGCCAGCAACATCTTGCGGATATTGTCGATTTGCGGCTCACTGCTGCGGCTGTCATTGCCCACCTTGAGTGCACCTATGGCATCCATGGTCTTGACGCTGTTGACCAAGGTAGCCAACTCGGGACCAAAGTCTTCAGTGAGCTTGGCTTCATCGACTATGCCCACCTCGAAAAACACAAATAAGATGGCGGCCTGCAGGGTTTCGATATCCATGTTGAGCGGCGCGAGGATCTCTATCATCTCCCGCGCCTTGGCCTGAAGCTCGGCTTTAGGACGCTTGCACTTGCCCATAGGCAGTGCTTCCACCTTGGCTATCAGCTCCAACAAACGCCCGGCATCGGCGGAGTCGGCCACATAACGATTAACCCACTCATTCAGATTGAAATCAGGATCCTTAAAGTGTGCTTCGCGAACAGATACCATCTCACCTTCCTTTAGTGTCCGATTAACAGACTCAACAAGACTCCCTATCTTGAGCATACCCGATGGTATGTCAAACCCCCGTGAGTACCTTTATTGATAAAATTGACTCGATAGACAATAAAAGCATCAATTCCGCACAAACAATGCCATGGCTTCGGTGTGATGAGTCTGAGGGAACATGTCCAACACACTGAGGCGCTCCAGGCGATAGCCTTGCGCGAGCAATAACACGCTGTCCCGCGCCAGGCTCGCCGGATTGCAAGAAACATACACTACTCGCTCTGGCGCGATGTTTTTCAGGTAAGAAAGCGTCTCATAGGCCCCGGCACGGGCGGGATCCAGCAGCAGCTTATCCACCTTGCCAAGCCAGGGCTCGGCCGAAAGGTCGGCGCTAAGATCGGCGCAAAAGAACTGCACACCTTCAAGCCCGGCTTGTTTGGCATTTTGCCTGGCCTGCTCAACCATGGCGGGCACACCCTCGACACCTGTGACCCTGGCGCCGGTGGCCGCCAGCGGTAGGCTGAAGTTACCCATGCCGCAAAAGAGATCCAGTATGTGCTCACCGGCCTTGGGTTGCAGCCAATCTATGGCCTTGGCCACCATGGCGCGGTTCACTTCGCCGTTGACCTGAATAAAATTCCCCGGATTAAACTTAAGCGTCAGCTCATCGCCATCGACGCCGGGCAAGCGGTAGCTTGGCTGACTGCCCGCAAGATATTCACACTCGCCCTGATTGTCCTGCAGCACCAACTGCAATCCTTGCAGCCCGGCAAAGGCCTTGAGCTTTTCCTTGTCTTTATTCACCAGTGGCCGGGTAATTCTCAGCACCACAAAACGACCGGCTTCGGTTTCAATCAGCTCCACATGACCAAGCTGAGCCACACCCTGCAGGTGCGCCAGTTGCGCCGCCAACGGTTTTATCAGCTCAGACAACGAAGCCGCCAACACAGGGCATTCGCCGATGGCAACTACCTTACTGCTGGATTTAGCCCTGAACCCCAGGGTGAATTCGCGACTTTGTTTGTCATACCAGGTCGCCAGTCTGGCCTTGCGTCTATAATGCCAAGGGGCAGAAGCCAACTCGCCTATCTCCGGCAGTTCGGATAAGCCAGAGAGCTTGGCAAACAGCTCGGCCAGGGCCCGGCGCTTGTGCTGCCGCTGGCTCAAATCTGACAAGTGTTGCAGATCGCAGCCGCCGCAAAGCGCATAATGGGGGCATTGGGGTTCAACCCGCTCCGGGGATGTTTGGCTGATGCGGATGAGTTTACCCCTGGCATAGTTCTTTTTTTGTTCGGTGAGCTGCACCTCGGCGCTCTCACCGGGCAATAAGCCGGAAATGAACACCACTTTGCCCTGATATTGACCGATCCCGGCACCCTGATGATCCAATCCGGAAGCCGTGAGTGACAGTTTTGCGGAGACTTTCTTGGATCTGTTTGGTTTTTCTCTAAAAAATTGTGCCATCTAGGCCCCTGAAACAATAAAAAACTGGCAAAGACGCCGGGATATCTGGCAGTCTATCTATAGCCGTAAAACAAACTAGCTGGAATACCTATACCGCCCATGAACAGTGCGAATAACATGACCAAGTACAGCCTCAGATCCTGGGTGCTGGTATTGGCCCTGGCTCCTACCATTTTGGTCGGTATTCTTCTGGGCAGTTACTTTACCATAAATCGCTTTTATGAGCTTGAAGATACGCTCATAGAACAGGGCAGTAATATCATAGAGCCGCTGGCCATCGCCAGCGAGATAGGCCTGGCTGCCAACAACCGCGAAGCCACCAAACGCCTGCTCGCCGCGGCTCAGCTCAACAAGTCGACCTTGGTGAAATCCATCGCCATCTTCGATGCCGACAACCAGCTGTTTGTCACCTCCCATTATCACAAAGACTTTGAGATCATGCGCTACAAGGGCGCCATCTCGGATCTGGCCCGCACCGAATACGATCAGCTAGGCGACAGCCTGGTGCTTAGGGCACCGATTTTCGCTGCCGGTAGTCTGCTGGCGATAGACGACGCTCCCGGCTTCAATGAAAAACCCCTGGGCTATATCTCTTTGCTGCTCAACAAGGAAAAGGCGCTGCTGGAACAGCACAGAGCCGCGGTGGCGGCTTTTATCATAGTGCTTATCGGGGTGCAGCTGAATCTGCTGTTCACCTTCCGCCTGGTAAAGAATGTCACTCAGCCGATCACCGACATGGTGCGGGTGGTGGCCAAAATCCGTGAGGGCAAGCTGGATACCCGACTGGAGGGTAATCTCATCGGTGAGCTGGATCTGCTCAAACGGGGGATTAACGCCATGGCGGGCTCCTTGTCGGAATACCACGACGAGATGCAGCAAAATATCGATCAGGCGACCTCGGATCTCAGGGAAACCCTGGAACAGATTGAAATTCAGAACGTCGAACTGGACTTGGCCAAGAAACGGGCACTGGAAGCCAGCCGGATAAAATCCGAATTCTTGGCCAACATGTCCCACGAGCTAAGAACGCCGCTCAATGGCGTGATAGGTTTTGCCCGTCAACTATTGAAAACGCCGCTGCACGCCAGCCAGATGGAATATATTCGTACCATTGAACGCAGTGCCACCAACCTACTGGGGATCATCAACGACATCCTCGACTTCTCCAAGCTGGAAGCCGGTAAGATGGTGCTGGAAACCATGCCATTCGCCCTCAGGGAAACCCTGGATGACACCCTGATGCTGCTGTCCGGTTCCGCCCACGAAAAAGGGCTGGAACTGGTCGTGGATGTAGCCCCGGAAGTGCCGGATGCCGTTAGCGGAGACGCCATGCGGGTTGGCCAGATCATTACCAATCTGGTGGGTAATGCCATCAAGTTTACCGATCAGGGCAGTGTGCTGTTGAAGGTAGATATCAGCAACATCAAAGAAGACAAATTGCTGCTGCACTGTGAGGTATCGGATACGGGGATTGGCATTGAGGAGAGTCAGCAGGAGTTGCTGTTCCAGGCGTTTGGCCAGGCCGATTCATCCATCTCCCGCCGCTTTGGCGGTACTGGTCTTGGATTAGTGATAACCAAGCGCCTCATTAATCAGATGGGCGGCCAGATAGGCTTCAGTTCCAGGGTGGGCAAAGGCTCTACCTTCTGGTTTACCTTACCACTGATGACCAGCCAATTCTCCATAGGTGAACCACTGCCACTGGAACAGCTTAGCGCCAAGACGGTATTGCTGTTTGAACCCAGACCCTTGACCCGCTCTGTGCTCAACCGCCGCCTGCAACATTGGCAGATGCAGGTCAACAGTGTCCACACTGTGCCGCAACTGGAAGCCGAGCTTGCTCAGAACAAGGCACATTTCGACTATGTGCTGCTCGGTTGTCACGGCTTCGATGGTCCATCACAATTGCAGTCAGTACTTAAGAGCGCCAGACAAGTCACCGAGGCCCTTATCGCCCTATTTGACTGCCATGACCAGGAAGCGTTGGAGCGTTATATCCGTCCCGCGGTGGATCTGGTGTTGAGTATCCCCGCCAGCGAATACCTGATGGCACGCAATATGATTTATCTGCCACAGGAGTCGGAACTCAAACCCGCCCGTCCCCAATTGGTAGAGCCGCAGCAGCGCCACAAACTCAATGTGCTGGCGGTGGATGATAACCCGGCCAACCTCAAGCTGATTGACACCCTACTCGATGAACTGGTTACAGGAGTAACCACGGCCAGTAATGGCGAGCAGGCGGTCAACCTTGCCAAAAAACGCAGTTTTGATTTGATCTTTATGGATATTCAAATGCCGGGGACTGATGGTATTACCGCCACCCGGCTCATCCGTCAGGACTCGCTGAATCGTAATACACCGATAGTCGCGGTCACGGCTCATGCCATCAATGAGGAGCGCGAGCGGATCCTCAATAGTGGCATGGACGGCTATCTGCCCAAGCCTATCGATGAAGCCGCACTGAAAGGAGTGATCAGTCGCTGGATCACCCGGCCCAAGTTTACTCATTTTGATCAACATACTCTCAACTGGGAACTGTGTTTGACCCAGGCCAACCAGAAGCAGGATCTGGCACTGGATATGCTCAGAATGTTGATTGATTCCATGCCCAAAACCAGAGCCACCATACAAGAGTCACTGGAACAAAATGACGTAGACGAAATGAAGGCCTGTGTTCACAAACTGCACGGTGCCTGTTGCTACTGCGGCGTACCGACATTGCAAAAACTCTGTCAGACCGTGGAAGGCGGTCTCAAGCAAGGCAATAACATTACCGAGCTGGAGCCGGAAATACTGGAGTTACTTGATGAGCTAACTAAGGTAGAATCCGCGGCAAAACAAGTGATATCCCAACTTTCGATGGATTTAACCGATGACAACTAAACCTGGCTTCTTTAAACGCCTGAAGGCACTGGAACTGCCGCAAAAAAAACTCTTTGCCGTGGCATTATGCCAACGTATGTACCCCAACTACCAACTGTTTTCCGAAGTGTGTGAGTTCGGCGATCCCCAAGTATTGGATACTGTGCTCAACCTGCTGTGGCAGTCTTTATATGACCGCAAACTCAAGTTGAACCTTGAGCTGCAGATGGCTAAATTGGAAGAAAACACCCCGGAACCGGCCCAATTCGATGCCTATGGAGTCTACCCTGCCATGGATGCTGCTGTGGCGCTCAGTTCACTGCTTGGCGCGCTGGAAAGCAAGGTGGAAGACGACATCACCAATATCTCCAAGTTGTCATCCGGTACTGTCGCCAACTATATTGAAGCCATTGCCGATCCCGAATTGGACGGTGAAGCATTGGACGATTTTGTCTTCAGCCACGAAGTGATGCAGGAAGAGCGCGAGTTGCAGGCATCCTTGCTGGAAATTATCGAGGAAAACCCGCAGATAACCGCAGATTTTGTCAAAGCACTGCGCAAGGAAATCGTCATGAACGGCGTATCCAACATAGGAATAAGCGTTCAACAAGATGCGTAAGCTGGTTTATCGCGGTTATATCCTCAGTAATACCGATGGCCTTACCGACAGCTGGACCCTGACCATAGGCCAGACCAGCCGCACCGGCTCTTTGTTCGAACTGAGAAGGCAAATCAACTTCTTTGAAGAGTTGGGGGTATTGCCACAGCCCAGAATGACTGATCAGCAGGTCACAGACAATTCATCGGCTCCCCAAGGGAAGACAAGAAATAAACAGCTCTCCCCAAAGCAACATTTCCGCAAAAGCAGTAAACCATAAGGCCGGACGGGCAAATAGTCCGGCTTAGGGTTTATCTATTTCAAGCATATCCAACATCCATAAACCCTGCCCTTTTGCGGTTTGGATGCTTTGAAGGGTTGGCTCTCCAGGGCCTTGAATTTAATCAAATCATTCTTGTCTCCCTCCTGGCTATCAATTACTCTGAAACCATATTGGCAATGGATAGCTTAACTTCAGCCCATAAGGTCCAAACCTAAGAAGCGACATAAAGCTTGATGTAAAGCAACCGCTTTAGGCCGGGACGTGAAGGCTAGATGGGATGCCCTCAGGATCATCCACCAAGTAACAGGGAAGTTTGTCATCTCTCCCAGTTGCAATAAATCAACTCAACATACTGTCTGGCGGAATTCAAGATGCTTAGTTCATCAGCATCATCCAATAGTCTCTGTGTGAAAAGTTAACCAGAAGTTTCTCTACGGCCAGTATTGTTATATCTCTACCATCTCAGGTATTAGCCAAAAACAATCACTTTAGGGAGACTCAACTTGACCATTAAAGCGCTGCTTTTTCTTATCTGCCTGTCGGCATCGGGTATTGCCCATATAAAAACGGCCAAAGCAGACACTGTCGCCGATCAAGCGCCAGGGTCTGAACATGCACTGCAAAGACTCAGTAGCAAAAGCCAGCCCAAGACCCAGGTGATGATACTCGGCACCCTGCACCTAAGCAGTATTCAACAGCAATTGGACAGCAGCTCGCTATCCTCCATCCTTGAGCCCCTCTCCCGTTACCAGCCTACGGCCATAGCGGTGGAGTCACTGCGGCCACAGGATATCGCGGCCATGATCAACGGCTCTGGCGAGTATCAAACTGTGTTGGATCATTTTGTGGGACAAAGATTTCTGGCGCTGGCGATAAAAGAGCAGCAGGCGTTGCGACTCTCGGCGCAAAAGGCGCTTGAGAGTCTGGAGCCCTTATTGGACGAAACAAGCCTTGAACCTGTGCAGCGAGCAAGGCTCATCAAGTTAGCCGTTGCCGCCTATCACAAAGAGTTAGCCCTGCTGCACTGGCATTATTTGGACAAAACCGCAGCGAGTTCAACTATTTCCACCGAGTTGCAGCACTATCTGGAGCAACTTGCCTCGAGCAATAACGAGAAAAACACCCTTGGCAACAACCTGGCCATGACACTGAAGCTCAAGCGGATTTATCCGATAGATGATCATCTGGATAAAGATCTCTACCGCCCCATCGAAGCGCGACTGCTGGAGTCTTACAATCAGTCGCCCCATGCCGCCGCTTTGGCCAAAAGCGACTATATCAACAAGCCACAAAGACTGAAGACAGAGGCGCTTGAAACAGGCAACTGGTTGCCGCTCTTTTCCTGGCTAAACAGCCAGGAGTACCAGACGGCCGTCATTGACCAGGAGTGGAGCCTGTTTATCGATAAAGATTTACCCCCGGATGCGGCGCTCTCCCGGGTTGCCCTTTGGGAGATACGCAATCTCAACATGAGCTCCCACATAATGCGCGTGGTGGCGGCTAACCCTGGAGGTCGGGTGCTGGTGATAGTCGGAGCCAGCCACAAGGTGTTTCTGGAGCAGTATTTGGCCAATATGTTAGGGGTTAAACTGATCCAGCCGCAGCAGTATTTTACTCCCCCCAAAAGTCCACATGACAACCACTAAAGAGCCAATGGCTGGTTTTAGTTGTCAACAAGGAACCCCATGAAACAATTACAAAGTGTCGCCTGGCTACATGAGAAAAACGCTGAAGTCTTGTGTGTCAAATCCAAGGGCAAAGATAAATTCTTTATTCCCGGCGGCAAACCTGAACCGGGTGAAACCCTTGAACAAGCCCTGACTCGGGAGTTAAAGGAAGAACTCAGCATAGAACTGCAGCAAAGCACCATTTGCTACAGATTCAGCATCACGGATAAGGCCTTTGGCCTTGAGAACACTGAGCTGACGATGCACTGTTTCAGCGCGGGCTTTAGTGGCAACATCAATTCTGCCGCCGAGATAGAAAGTCAGGAGTGGATAGGTATAGCAGATATGGCAAAATGCGCACCGGCGGCGCAGCAGGCGATTGCAAGACTGCTTGACTGTGACCATTGAATCGACGTTTGCTAAAGCAGCCTTGTCCAACTTGGTCTATCCAGCCGCCAGATAACACAGAGTCAGGCTCGCACTCGCAAGCGAGCCAGGGAGAACACAAATGGACAAAAAACGGCAACAAACTGACGGTAGCGTTTCTATCGACCATAAAATTGCTGCCTTGGGCGGCTGGCGCGCCGAGATGCTTGGCCATATCCGTGAACTTATCAAGGCCGCTATTCCCGAGGTAGTTGAAGAGTGCAAATGGGTAAAGCCAACCAACCCGTCCGGTGTACCTGTATGGTCAAGCCAAGGCATACTCTGTACCGGCGAGTCATACAAAGCCAAATTAAAACTCACATTTGCCAATGGCGCTTCGCTGGCGGATCCCCACAAACTGTTTAATGCTGGCCTTGAGGGCAAACAGCGTAGAGCCATAGATATTACCCAGGGCCAATCTTTGGATGAAACGGCTTTCAAGGCACTGATAAGCGCCGCTGCCGACTTCAACCACAACAAGGCACTGAAACAATCAAAGCGCTAAAAGGGCTGCCACAGCGGCAGCATAGATACACCAAGCTAAAGATATACAAATCTAAGGAAGATCAATGAATAACCCGTTTATTCGCCGTTTAGCGATATTATGTTTGCCCTTATTTTCCCTCTGCCTGGCGCCCGCGGCATTTGCCGAAACGGATGAGCTTTTTAAGCAGTATCTACAGGGCAATTATCAGCTGGTTGGCAAAGCCATTGATTCAAATGCCAGCTACACCGGCAAGATGAGCATTTATGAGCAGGGCGGCGAACTTAAGGTACACCGGGAGATAGAAGGCTTAAGCATTCAAGGGACTGCGGCGATAGAGCCAGTGCTGAACGGCGATGCCAAGGTACTTAGGATCCGCTTTCAGCAACAAGAGCGGGATATTGAAGCCAGCTGCCTTTGGCGCGGCGATTTGGATAACTATGCCCGCATCAGCTGTTACCTGTATCATCCGGGGCATGACACAGAAAACCCTGGCCTGGAGGCACTGTTTCACCTGAGACAGCACTGATGGGCAGAATTAACAACCCGGCTTGCCAGTACGCGTTCAACACCTTTAACTCTCTTTAACAATCAAACAGGGAAGTCACTATGAATCGGAAACTCATCACCTTAATCAGCAGCGCCTTAATCCTGGTTTTCGGCACTACTGCGCAGGCCTGCACCCGCGCCGTCTATCACGGCGAACAGCAGTTGGTGATCACCGCCCGCTCCATGGACTGGCGCGACGAGATCCCGGCGAGCCTGTGGCTGTTTCCCCGCGGCATGCTGCGTCATGGGGCAGTCGGCGACAACTCAGTCACCTGGACCTCACGCTACGGCAGCCTGATCACCAGCGCCTTTGATATCTCCAGCACCGACGGCATGAATGAAAAAGGTCTGGTGGCCAATCTGCTCTGGCTGGCAGAGTCGAGTTATCCCGAGTACCAGGGTAAACGAAAAGGCTTGTCGGTCGCCGCCTGGGTGCAATATGTGCTGGATAACTTTGCCACTGTCGCCGAAGCCGTCGATGCTTTGAGAGCCGAGCCTTTTGTAGTGGTTTCCGCCAATATTCCCGGTACTCAACGCTTTGCCACCCTGCATCTGTCGATTTCCGATGCCACAGGTGACAGCGCCATATTCGAGTACATAGACGGCAAGCTGGTGATCCATCACGATCCAAAGTACCGGGTCATGACCAACTCCCCCATCTTCGAGCAGCAACTGGCACTGAACCAGTATTGGCAGCAGATTGGCGGCTTTACCATGTTGCCTGGAACCAACCGCGCCGCCGACCGGTTTGTCAGGGCCTCTTTCTATATGGATGCCATTCCCAAGACTGCCAATACCCGGGTGGCGGTTGCCGGCGCCTTCAGCGTCATACGTAACGCCTCTGTGCCTTTCGGTATAGCTTCCGAGACCGAACCGAATATCTCTTCGACCCGTTGGCGCTCGGTCTCTGATCATAAAAATCGGGTGTATTACTTTGAAACCGCCTTGACCCCCAACACCTTCTGGGTCGATATGAAAGGCATCGACTTTGGTAAGCTGCAAGAAGTGAAAAAGCTGGCCATCAACAACAGCAGCATCTACTCAGGTAATGCGTTGCAAGACTTTGTCACGGCCAAGCCCTTTACGTTCGTGGGGCTTTAATCTCTAAATAGACTGGGAGCCTAAGACTCCCAGTCTGCCTTGCCCAACCTGCTATTGAATGCACCTACCGAATAAAGGACTCAAACTGTTCAGCCCGGCTTAAGGCTGATAGCTGATACTGTGAACTCTAAGAACCTTTGCAGGAGTCCTGTGGATGAAGCAGTCCAACACCTTAGGCAAAAAATATTTCCCCGCCAAAAAAACTGTACTCTGGATGTTTTCGGCCCTGGCCCTTGGCTCACTCTCCGGCTGCGGCTGGTTTGCCGCAGATGAAAAGACACAACTGGAGCAGCAGTGGCTCGCCAAAGATCAAGAGTTACAACAAGCCATTGAGCAGATCCGCTCTCAAGGTCTGGATGCCATCAATCGCAGCGCCGAGGTCAGCTCAATGACCGCCTGCGTCGCTGAAAAGCTCAGTCACGATCCGCTTGGTGAACTGATCCAGGTCGATGGCGTCCTGGCAGAGCCCGCCAGGGTCAGCGAGCTGCTCGGCCAAATTCAACAGCTACTGGAGCAAGGCTTCAGCTTTGAAAACGCGGCCGCACTACTGAATAAGGGTGCGGATCTCGCCGCCTATGTCAGCACACTTATCGAATCCCAGGGAATAGACAAGGCTTTGGCAGATGTCGAACAGCTACTGAAAAACGGCACTGATATTAAGGATCAGCAACTCGGTGGCCACCTGCAAACCCTGCTGAACCAATGCCGCCAATCCTCTCCTAAAGGAAATGGATAACGGCTGAACGTCATTCCGCTAGAAAAGGTGGCGGCTATCCATTACCTGCCACCAGCTTAAGCAAAGCTCAATCACTGTTGGGATCTTACCGCCGCTCTCCCCTCCCCTTGCTCGCCAAGGACTTGGCTACAGGCGCCACAGACTCACCAAATAAAAGAGAAATCCCAGTTACCCAATTAGACACTCAAACCAAAAACCAGTTTTTATCGCCACCAAAACAACAAAAACCAGACAATTGCGCCATAGCTTTAAATCTTAGCTGTGATAGAGTCTCTATGAACAAGGATCCGAGTCTGAACGTAATGGAGGCCATATGAGCACAGCAGTTCCACGTACCGTCACATCTCCCAAAAAGTTCATTATTGGCAAAGGCTTATTGTCAAAAATGCATGAATATGTACATGACTTCGGCGACAATGCTTTTATTATCGCCGATGAGTTTATTCTCAGCAGGCTTGAGGATGAAGCCCTGACGGGGCTTGAGCAAAACGGCATCAGCAACCAACTGGAAAAATTCAACTACGAGTGCAGTGAAGTCGAGATCCAGCGCCTTGTCGCCCTGGCTGAACAAGCCCACGCCAACGTCATTGTCGGTGTCGGCGGCGGTAAGACACTGGATGCCGCCAAGGCCGTTGCCTTCCATCTTAAGCACCCTGTTGTCCTGTACCCCACCATAGCGTCAACCGATGCACCCTGTACGGCTTTATCAGTGATTTATACCGAAGCGGGTGAATTTGAACGCTATCTGTTCCTGCCACAGAATCCGGATGCCGTGATTGCCGACACCAGCATCATCGCCGCCGCGCCGGCGCGTTTCTTTGCTGCAGGCATAGGCGACGCTCTGGCCACCTACTTTGAAGCCAGGGCCTGTTATCAAGCCGATGGTGTCAACCTGGTGCTAAAAAAGCCTTCGCGTACCGGTCTTGGTCTGGCACAACTGTGCTATCAATTGCTGAGTGAAAACGTGGCCGCCGCCATGGATGCGGTAAACAACAAAATAGTGACCCCGGCGCTGGAGCAAACCATAGAGGCAACCATCTATTTAAGCGGTGTTGGTGCCGAAGCCGGCGGCCTGGCGGCAGCGCACGCCGTCAATAACGGCATGTCGGCGGTTGCCGATCTGCATGGTGCCCAGCATGGCGAAAAGGTGGTCTTTGGCCTCTTGACCCAACTGGTGCTGGAAAACGCCCCACAGAGCGAAATCGACAATGTTGTCCGTATCATTAAAACCGCAGGTTTACCGCTGACTTTGGCGGATATGGGGCTGAAACACTTCCGTGAGGAGGAGTGGCGTAAAGTTGCCGAAATTGCCTGTGCCGAAGGCGATACCATGGGCAATATGCCTATGGCTGTCAGTGCCGATGATGTTTATCAGGCGATGATCGCAGCCAACGCCATGGCCGAGCGCTATAGCCACCGAAACTGACGATATACAAACAGCACAACCCCTCTCCCGAAAGGGAGGGGTTGCATCTTTCCTCACGCAAGAACAAGGCGATAGGTTGCACTTTTGTTAACCGCTGCTGTTTTTAAGTTTTTTAAAAACAAAGAACTAACAAGAAAGGATTAAAAATCACCAACCGGTAGACATCAGACTGCCGACGTGACCAAGATCACACAAACATCGCCATTTAAAGCGTAGAAAGGTTTGAGCTTTTTTTGCCACTCGCCCCTGAGGGGCAGAACCCACGATAACTTCAAACATTTTCACCCGATGCCAGGAGTTGGCGTCAATACCCTATTACTTGCAACGCTGGGAGGAACACATGGCATATGCAACAATTAATCCCTTCACGGGAGAGCTCATCAAAGAATTTCCCAATGCCACTGACGCCGAAGTCACACAGGCAATTGAGTCGGCCCACCAGGCCTTTTTAAGTTGGCGCAATACCTCTTTTACCGACAAAGCTGAAATACTCAATCGGGCTGCAACCCTGCTCAGAGACAGCAAGCGCCGTTACGCCGAACTGCTGACCCTGGAAATGGGTAAAGTCATTGGAGAGGCCGAAGCTGAAGTCGAACTGTCGGCGCAGATCCTCGAATACTATGCCCAGCATGCCGAGAGACTGCTGGCACCACAGAAACTGCCGGTGGCCGATCCCGCCGAAGGGGAAGCGCTGCTGGTCAATGAACCTCTTGGGGTCTTGCTGGCCATTGAACCCTGGAACTTCCCCTATTACCAGATAGCCAGGATCTTGGCACCGCAACTTTCTGCCGGCAACACCCTGCTGCTGAAACACGCTTCCAATGTGCCTCAGTGCGCCGCCGCTTTCGAGAGCCTGATGCGGGATGCCGGCCTACCACAGGGAGCCTTCCAGAACCTGTATGCTACCCGGGATCAAGTCGAGCAGATCATCAACTCACCCAAGGTACATGGCGTGGCACTGACCGGCTCTGAAGGTGCAGGCGCCGTTATTGCCTCTCAGGCCGGTAAGGCACTGAAAAAATCCACCCTGGAACTGGGCGGCTCTGACGCCTTTATCGTGCTGGAAGATGCCGAGCTTGAGAAAACCATAGATTGGGCGGTATTCGGCCGTCACTGGAACGCCGGTCAGGTGTGTGTTTCATCCAAACGGATGATCCTGGTGGAAGCCATCTATGACAAGTTCATGGAAGGCTATACCAAAGGCGTAGCCGCGCTTAAAGCCGGTGACCCTATGGATCCGAATACGACTCTGGCACCTCTGTCTTCCCAGGGTGCTGCCGATGAAGTGAAGCAAAAAATTCGTGAAGCGGTTGAGCATGGTGCCACAGCCACCGAAGTTGGCCCCAAAGTGCCGGAGCAAGGCGCTTTTGTACAGCCAACCATACTTACCAATGTGACCCCGGACAACCCGGCTTACTATTGGGAGTTCTTCGGCCCTGTCTCAATGATCCTCAAGGCCAAGGATGAACAGGAAGCGATTGCCATTGCCAACGACTCGCCCTTCGGCCTCGGTGGCTCTGTGTTCACCGCCGATGAACAACGCGGTCTGGCGGTAGCCAAGCAAGTCTCTACCGGGATGATGTTTGTGAACCATCCCACCATGGTTAAGGCTGATTTGCCCTTTGGCGGTATCCGCCGCTCCGGCTATGGTCGTGAGTTGATAGACCTCGGATTGAAAGAGTTCGTTAACCACAAGCTGATCAACGTGGTGGATATCAACGCCCCCTTCTGATCTCGCTTGAAGCATACTTGATTAGATTAAGACCCGGTCACCTGGCCGGGTCTTTTATCGCCACAATCAAATCGACTTGCAAACTGACAGGTTTCGGCACAAAGCACAGAACGCGGCAGCGCCCAAAGCGGAATAACCAATGGTATGACCCTTGTATTCAGTACCTTGCCCATGTCATCTTAACCGATACCTAATACTCAAAACCGCGTAATTCATGTCCGGACTGGAAAAGAAACTGCCGCCCCTGGCGCTCTTGCTGCTGTTTGCGCTACTGTTGCAGCTAACATCCTATTATTTGCCCTCTTCAAACCTGCATCCGACCTTTAGTTTGGGGCTCGCTGTTTCTCTGTTAACTGCTGGGCTGGTTATTCCTTTGGCTGGAGTACTGAGCTTCAAACGCCATGGAACCACGCCGGATCCCAGGGTGCCCGAACAGAGTTCGGCCTTGGTGACCTCAGGTATTTACCGCTGCTCACGCAACCCCATGTACCTGGGGTTTGTATTCTTGCTGCTGGCACAGGCCGTCTTTCTCAACTGCCTATGGTTACTGTTTTTAATCGCCCTTTTTGTTGCCTATTTGCAACGCTTTCAGATCCTTCCGGAAGAAAGGGCAATGCAGCAACTCTTTGGTGACAGCTACCGCTTGTATTGTCAAAAAGTCAGGCGCTGGATTTAGCCGCTTATTTGGCGAAGGAAAGCATAGCTGCCCCTAAGATGCTTGCTCCCACAGCACTATGGCTGTGACCCAGTTCACAACCATATTATCCGCCGCTAATTCAGCTTCCCAGTTTGCATCTTTAGCTCATACCCGAGACGCTATCGCTGCACATCTCTGGCATAATTGATGCTGACGGTCAACCACATATTTTTGAGACACTGCCATGCCCCTGTTTGCCAGAGCCTCCGCCTTCGCCGATTTTATCTACCGCCATTCCCGTGCCGTACATACGGTAAAACTAGCCTTGGCGCTGTTTATTGCCGCCGCCATCAATGCCATCTGGTCCCTGCCTCACTTTGTCTGGAGCATGGTCACCATAGTGATCATCATGATGGGCCTGCCACAAGTGGGCGGCGCTATCGAAAAATCACTGCAGCGGGCCATAGGCACCTGCCTGGGCTCGGCTTACGGGGTCTCATTGGTGATCTTGATGAATGGCTATTGGGATCTGATGGGGTTGCTGATCCTCGGGGTCAGCATAGTCTGTTATCTCAACGCCGGCCGTTACAGCTATGCCTATCTGGTGGCGGGATTCACCATGATTATAGTGATAGGTGACGCCAACCACGACACCTCGGAAGCTCTGTGGCGTACCGCCAATATTCTTATCGGATGCGTGATTGCCGTGCTGGTCTCCCTGTTTGTATTGCCAATCAAGGCCAAACAAGACTGGCGGGCCCAGCTGGCAAGCTCACTGAAAATCATGACCCAAGTACTGGAACAACATCTCAATGCCGGCCAGGAAGAGCCGGAAAATGCCCGTAAATCGCTGGAGACGGCAATGAAGGCGGTGCTGGCGCAGAAAAAGCTGCTTTTTTCGCTGGAATGGGAAAGCCAAACATTAAAGAAAGAGGCCGCTACTCTGACCGAGCTGGCCAACAAACAGATAAGGGTGATCACTCTTTTGGAGCTGCTACTGCTCACCCGCTGGAAGGCCGAAGAAGATGCGGCTTACGCCAGAGTCAAACAGGTGGCCAGTGGGCTACAGCGAGAGTTCGCCTATCTGGCAGACTATGTGGCCGGCAACACACCCGACTGTCCCAAACTCCCCCTGGGACTTGGTTATCAATTGCAGCAACAGCTACTAAAGCAACTGCCATCTGAGCCGAGCGACGACTCGCCGGAAGCGGCCCATCAAGACTTTGCGCTCAGCGGTTACAGCTGGCTTATCTATCAACTGGCCCAGGCACTGCTGGCCATTCATGGCGAGCTGGCCAGCCTGGATCTGGCCTATAAGCGCAAAGCATCTTCCCAGCGCCAGTTGGATATTCCCGATTAACCCGTCAATTGCCGGGCGTTACAGTCGCAACAGATCCTGCTGATGAAAGTGGATCACCACCTCGGGGTCGAGCTTGAGTGCCAAATCCAGTATATGGCTGATGCTGATGGGTCCCTCACCCATCTGGCTTAAGCTGTTGTAATAGCCGAGTAAGGGTAAGGCCCAGTCCCGGCGCCTTTCAATCAGCTGTTGGTACAACAGGGCCGCCTCTTGGTATTGTTTCTGCTCATAGCTCAGCATGGCTTTGAGATAGACAAGCTGAAAATACGCACGGCCCTGACGCTTTAATCCCTTATCGAGCTGCGCCATAGCCTCATCAGATTGTCCCAACGCCCGCAAGCTGACGGCCTGATAGAACTGCAGCTTATCCAGATAGTCATACTGCCTCGCAGCGCGTTGATAACTCTTGAGCGCCGCCTCATGCTGGCCCATTTGTGCCAGGATATTGCCTTTAAGCATCTGGCCATCGGCCCAAAGCTGAGGCTGGTTATTGAGATAACGGTTTATCTGTTCCAGCGCCGCCGGATAGTTCCGGGTTTCATAGATTGCCCTGGCAATATCCAACCTGAGATCCCGCTCCGATCCCAAAGCCTCAGCTTTGCGGTAATCGGCCAGTGCGCCGATATAGTCCGGGCTCAGGCGCTGGGAATAAGCGGACAGCACCTGAGCCTTGGCTGCGGCGCGGAAAAAATACAGCTCAGAGTCCTTGGACAGCACGGACTCGGCCTTGTCATAGGCCGCCACCGCCTTGGGGTAATTGGGGAGATTGCTGAAGTAATAAAGCTGCCCAAGCAAAAATGCCAGCCGAGCGGAGTCCGGGTAATTTGCTATGGCCGAATCCAGTCTGGGCGCCGCCTCTGCCATCTTCCTTTCAAAAATAAGCTTTTGAATCACTTTAATTTCTGAGTTTGGCACTTTCTGCCCGGCGACAGCATGTTGCAACAGGCTTGAGCCCAGTGACAGACTCAACAATAAACCCGGCAACACCCGCCAGCATAGACGATTTACGATGAGAGAACTGGACGACATAAGCTTCCTTTCTTTATATCTTTGGCTTTTCGCGATTAAATTTGTATCTTTCGAGTTTTCAAATACTGCGTCTTGGCATCAATCCCAAATCAGTTCGCGATAATGCTTGCGACATACAGACTCATAACTCTCGTTGCCACCTATGGCTACCTGTTCACCTTCTCGTACCGGGTTGCCTGAACCGTCACGACGGATCACCATATTGGCCTTGCGACCACAGTGACAGATGGTTTTCAGCTCTACCAGCTTATCGGCCCAGGCCAACAGGTACTGGCTGCCGACAAACAGTTCGCCCTGGAAATCGGTACGCAAACCGTAACAGAGTACGGGAATATCCAGGATGTCGACCACATAAGCCAGTTGCTTGACCTGCTCTTTACTGAGGAACTGGGATTCATCAAACAGCACGCAGTGCAGAGGCTGGCGCTCATGTTCGGCGCGGATCATCTCAAGTAGATTATCGTCATGGGCAAAAATGCGTGCATCACATTCAATACCTATCCTGGAGGCGACCTTTCCCACGCCAAAACGGTCATCTATCGCCGGGGTCATCACCAGGGTGTGCATGCCGCGTTCACGATAGTTATAGGATGACTGCAGTAAAGAGGTGGATTTTCCGGCATTCATCGCCGAATAGTAGAAATAAAGTTGCGCCAAAACGGCTCTCCCCTGAGAAAAATTCCGGCCGCAATTTTACACTTTTTACCACATAAATACAGGACGCGTGCCCCTTGCGGCCAAACTTGGGAATTGATTCAGCATTCACTAAATCTACTCATTAAAATCAATTTGTTACACTTCTATCTCAATCAGCCTCTGGCATATAAACATCCGGATTAGGTAGGCTATAATCATCAAATTCAGCCACTTTTAAGCAACAAGTGCTAAATTGCGCTAAAAAACTCATAACTAAAGATGGAAGTCATATCAATGCGAAAATCTCTTCTGGCGCTGGCCGTTGGCGCCACTCTGGCTATTTCTGGCTGCAGTACCCACACGCCTCAGGATACCAATCTGGCAAGTGCTGAAGCCACCCAAAACAACCCACTTTTTGCCAAGAGCACCTTGCAATATCAGGCTCCGGATTTTCGGCTAATCAAAGATGAACACTTCAAGCCTGCGCTGGAAGCCGGTATCGCCGAGCACTACCAGGAAGTGCTGGCCATTGCCAACAATCCAGAGAAACCCACTTTTGCCAACACTATCGTGGCGTTGGAAAAGTCCGGTGAACTGCTAAACCGCGCCTCAAGCGTTTTCTATAACCTGACCAGCTCCAACTCCAACCCTGAACTGCGTAAAATTCAGGGTGAAATGGCGCCCAAGATGGCGGCCCATTCAGACAACGTCAACCTCAACCCAGAGCTGTTTGCCCGTATCGACAGCCTCTACTCCCAGCGTCGGCAACTGAACCTGAGCAGCGAAGAAGTGCGCCTTATTGAGGTGTACCACCAACGCTTTGTGCTCGCCGGCGCCAAGCTGACCGAGAGCGAGAAAGCCCAGATCCGTGCTCTGAACGAAGAACAGTCCAAGCTGGTGAACGAATTCCAGCAACGATTGATGCGGATGAACAAAGAGATTGCCGTAACTGTGACTGACGTCGTCCAATTGGAGGGTCTGTCCGACTCGGCCATTCGCAATGCCGCGGCCGATGCCAAGGCCGCCGGTCTCGATGGTCAATACCTTATCAGCATCACCAACACCACTCGCCAGCCTGTACTGACGCAGCTGAAAAACCGAGAGCTGAGAAAGCAGATCTGGGAAGCCTCGGCCTACCGCGGTCTTGAAGGTGAGAATGAAACCGCCTCTCTGGTGGCTCGTCTGGCGCAGCTGCGCGCCGAGCGTGCCGCCCTGCTGGGCTTTGATAACTGGGCCAGCTACCGCCTGAGCCCACAGATGGCCAAGACACCCGAGGCCGTCTATGAAATGTTCGGCTCCATGGTGCCGGCCGTTGTCGCCAACACCCAGAAAGAAGCCGCCGATATCCAGGCGATGATCGACAAGACAGGTGGCAATTTCCAGCTCAAACCTTGGGACTGGGCCTTCTACGCCGAGCTGGTGCGCCAGGAAAAGTATGATCTGGATGAGGCCAGCCTCAAGCCCTACTTTGAATTCAATCGGGTGTTGGAAGATGGCGTCTTCTTTACCCTCAACCAACTCTATGGGGTGACCTTCAAGCCTCGGCCGGATCTGCCGGTTTATCACCCTGACGTCAAAGCCTGGGAAATGTTTGATGCCGATGGCAGCAGCATGGCCATCTTCTACGGCGACTATTTCGCCCGCGAAGGCAAGCGTGGCGGTGCCTGGATGAGCTCTTTCGTCAGTCAGAACCTGCTCAAGGGTGAAAAGCCTGTGGTGGTCAATGTAATGAACATCAAGAAGGCGCCTGAAGGCGAAGCCACCTTCGTCAGCTATGATGAAGTAACCACCATGTTCCACGAGCTGGGCCATGGCACTCATGGTATGTTCTCCAAGGTGACTTACCCTAGCCTGTCCGGTACTGCAGTATCCCGTGACTTTGTCGAGTTCCCATCCACCTTCGAAGAGGACTGGGCCGGTCATCCACAAGTGTTGGCCAACTACGCCAAGCACTACCAAACCGGTGAACCTTTACCCAAAGCGATGCTGGACAAGTTGCTGAAGTCCCGCAGTTTCAACCAGGGCTTCGACACCCTGGAGTATATGGCCGCCGCCCTGGTAGACATGGAATGGCATTCGCTGGACAAGGATGCACCGCTGCAAAATGTGGCCGAATTTGAAGCCAAGGCGCTTGAAAAACACGGCCTGAATATTGAAGCCGTGCCACCACGTTACAAGTCAACCTACTTTGCCCACGCCTTCCCGGGTGGCTACAGCGCCAGCTACTACGCCTATATGTGGAGCGAAATCCTGGCAGCCGATGCCTTTGCCTATGTGCAGAGCCAAGGCGGCCTCAAGCGGGATATCGGTATGAAGTATCGCAAGACTATCCGCGAAGTGGGTAACAGCGTGCCACCTATGGAAGCCTACAAAAACTTCCGTGGTCAGGAGCCTACAACCGATGCCCTACTCAAGCGTCGCGGTCTGCTCTAATAAGCCTTCACCTAAGCCATAGAGACACCTCTGTGGCTTAAATAACAAAAAGCACCTTGGTTGTTACCTAAGGTGCTTTTTTATTCGTTTCCTAAAAGCGTCACGATTATCTGGCTAACAATCCAGTTGCCGCAACGTCAGGAGACCAGTTAAATCGTATTGTTTGCGAAAGTCATCAACTCAGAGACCGGTTTCATCCATCCGATGGCGCCATACCGCTGCCGCCAACAATAGCCAGCCCACCAGGAAGCAGCTGCCACCGAGGGGGGTTACCATGCCCAGCCACTTGGTGCCAGTCAGGGCATACAGATACAGCGAACCGGAGAACATAAAGATCCCGACGATAAATAGCCCGGCAGCCCAGTCAATCAGACGCGACTTGAACCAGTGACCGGCAAAAGCCAGGGCTATCAAACCAAAGGTGTGATAGAACTGATATTCCACCCCCAGGTTGAATATGGCAATCAACTCGGCAGGTGCAATGGTCTTGAGTCCATGGGCGCCGAAAGCGCCCAAAGCAACGGCAAAGAAACCACTGATGGCCGCCAGTAACAATAACCCCTTACGCATAACTAACTCCCGATAAATAAAAGTGATTCTTTCACGGCATCCTGCAGGTTAGCCTTAAGATCCGTTCCGGACGACTTGCGCGGCACAAAACTATGATCTCCGTCGGTAATAAAGCGTACTTTGGCCTGCTCGGGCAGCGCCCAGGAGGCCAACTGCTCGCGCTTGCCGAAGCTGTCGCGCTCGCCCTGCAGAATAAGCAGAGGCGAGGCACACTCCCACAGGGGCTCAAGTCTGGGCTCGGTCTTCTTCGGCGGCAAAAACGGATAGCCAAGGCAGATAACGCCGCTGGGGGTCATCGCCAGTTTATCATTGGCCGCCAGTACGGCCGCCATCCGCCCGCCCATGGATTTGCCCATCAAAAATAGTCGCTTGGGCGCAAACTCGGCAACCGCAGCTGTCAAAGTCTGCTCGAAGGACTGCAGCAGCACCTGTGCCCGGTCCGGCGGGCGCCGCTTGCCATCCTCGCTGCGCTTGACCATGTAAGGAAAGTTAAACCTTAGCACGCTCGGGCCGCTGGCGGCCAACAGCGCGGCATAATCCGCCATAAAGTCGCTGTGCATATCGGCACCGGCACCATGGGCGAACAACACCAGAGTGTCACTGTCCTTACCTTGATCCAGCAGCCAATTAGTGTTCAATTTCATCATCAACCCTGTCCGAAAATACAATAATTCTCATGCTTGGATTCGAATAAGCCACAATATTAAATATTGTACTTACCTAACAAATTAATTTATTAACAAACAGCACGCCAAAACGCCCGTGTGGCAATTACACCCCTCTTACCCAGACTGTCTTTACATGTTCTTTCAATAAATCAATCACACTTTGGTGAATAAATACCAAACCAAAGTCTTCTTCCAGTTTAAATATCAACCTTTGTTCCACTGGAATATTTTCCAGTTTAGAGAAATCAAACTCTGTCGAATCAACATCTAACCAGTTCAGCTTACCAAATTGCTCGCGAATTCAACTCCGAAGTGCACCACTCGCTAAATTAGGCTGCCTT
>NZ_JWGX01000121.1:0-243 GCF_000813075.1 Shewanella sp. ECSMB14102 | reverse complement strand
AAGTCACTGTATAAGTGATTTCACCACCTTCAGTGACACTAGATTTGTCTACGCTGATCTGGGCAAAAACTGTGTCGGTAGTGTCATTTACCAGTGTGGAAGCTGTGTCACTTGTATCCAGGTTTTCAAAATTACCACCTTGAGCATTATCTATACTTACGGTCAGTGTTTCTGCGTCAACAAATACATCATCAGTCGGTGCATCAACGGTGACAGTGCCTTCGGTTTGACCGGCCGCAATGG
>NZ_JWGX01000119.1:0-993 GCF_000813075.1 Shewanella sp. ECSMB14102 | reverse complement strand
ACCGTATACGCTTGGTCGCTTAACCATACAACCCGGATGAGTTTTCATCTCGCTTGTCAGTACTCATGTTGTCGTTATTGTGCTTTTCATTCGTCAGTCATGTAGCGTTGCTACACTCCTTCCTCACTCAAATCACCGCTTAGACACCATGTCGCCTGACTTCGCTGCCTTATCGGCAACATAGCGGAAAACACGGGTTGTATCGCAACCAGCTTAGGTTTACTTGTCTCACCTCCGGGTTAAGGAAGTGGACTCGCCTTGAAGAATTTCCAAAACACTTGATTGAAGTGTTTGAGAACTCAATTTGTATTCATCAAATACAACTCCTAAGAGTCGTCTTGATGTCTACTATCAGCTTTCCAAATTGTTAAAGAGCAACCTCCATGGAAGGAGGGAGTGTCGAAAATTGTATGGAACAATTTCGACCGGGCTTAAAAAAGCCAAAGATAAATACTGACTTATCTTTGGCGTCTCTCGTCCTTTGTAGAGTGACGGTTCCAGCACTTCCAAGGGAAGTGGTGGAGCTATGCGGGATCGAACCGCAGACCTCCTGCGTGCAAGGCAGGCGCTCTCCCAGCTGAGCTATAGCCCCGTTTTCTTTGCGCTTCTTGTTACCGATTTTGTTGTTAGCTTTCGCCTCAAACTCGATAAAAAGCTCTCGCAAACAGTCTTGAACACCGTTCTGTTCATTCCTTCGACACTAATCAAGGCAGACAGGGAGGAAGTTTACTGGAGTAAACGACGACCTGTTTAACGCAGAATAGCGGAAGAATTGGTGGGTCTGAGTAGACTCGAACTACCGACCTCTCGCTTATCAGGCGAACGCTCTAACCACCTGAGCTACAGACCCCCATGCTCTACTTCTTTTATCAAGCAATCTGTGTGAACACTCAAAAGGTACACGGATGTACCGAATGTCGAAAATGCAGGAGCAATTTTCGACCAAGCACCAATTATCGCTTAGGTAAGGAGGTGATCCAGCCCCAGGTTCCC
>NZ_JWGX01000118.1:0-1035 GCF_000813075.1 Shewanella sp. ECSMB14102 | reverse complement strand
TAATGCCGTTCACTTAGTGTGAACGGCATTTTTCTTAGGCTTAATGGGATACTTGTTTTTACTCATTTTTAACGCACGTGGATAGGCTCTATCGCGTTTCCCATCAAGCTTGAACTGCCTCGCATTACGCACTATGTCCAAGACATCTCTCGGGACATTCCCTGGCGTTTGAGATGACAGCTGAGTCAGTTTAAAAATGATATAACTCGATGCATCTCTAAAACTTAATTGGTTCGGATGTAACGACGGTAAGCTTTTAGCCATCAACACCATCTTGTATCTAATGAGGTTATAGGCCAACAGTACCCCCCATAATTCCTGGGTAACCAGCTCTGGCAATTGACTGCGTAACGTAAAGCGACTCTCCAGAAGATGCTGCTTCATCTCCCGATAGCCCACTTCTATCTCCCATCGATGAGCATATAAATCCGCTATTTCTGCCCCCGGATAACGCAAGGGGTCCGTTAATGAGGTCAAAATGGAAACCGACTTACCTTTTATCGTTTTCGTCAGTAAGCGAGCTTCAATATTCTCAGGCAGCATAGGCCACTTCTTTCTGGCTTGAGGCGTGGTGGTTAACCGCACCAGTTGGTCGTGTTTTCCTAAAGAGCGTACCACTTCATATTGCGTCCCTTTCTTCAACGGCAGCAGCCAGTGACTGTTAGGTTGAGCCTGTTGCCAGGCGTGCAAAAGCCCTAACGAATAAAAGCCTCTGTCAAACAGCGTCAGGCTGTTATTGGGGATGCTTGATATCAGTTCGGCGGCTAAATTCATTTCACTGACAGCAACAGAATCAAAGGCGCTGTTCAATACCAAGTGACTGCTTAACTCCATCATGCAAACCATGCGAATTTGAGGATAGGCAGCATCACCAGAAGCGTTGGCAGTTTTGGCAAAAGCCTGATTGTTTTGCTCACTATCAGGTGTTCGCCACACGACACCATCGACCCCATAGAGGTTGAGCCCACACCAATGCGGATGCTCAGCTCTCTCATGCCAGGTCTTGGCACTTCGCTTAAACACATCCTGAACAAC
>NZ_JWGX01000117.1:0-1073 GCF_000813075.1 Shewanella sp. ECSMB14102 | reverse complement strand
AAGGCAGCCTAATTTAGCGAGTGGTGCACTTCGGAGTTGAATTCGCGAGGGAATAGATTAAGTAATGATGATGCTGATGCATACATAGATTTAGCAGAGGAAATGGGGAATAAAACCTCAGATCACAGAGGAGAAAAAGGAAGACAGGGAGGTGGAAATGAAAACCACTGGAAAGGAGGGGAACATATTCATATTGATCGTATGAGGTCAGGTATAGGAGATAAGCACATCCCCACAGAGCCCATAGAGAGGGAGAAGTAGCGTGATATCAGGTACTATTATCGTTGTAAGAGCGGATTTGCAAACTTACTATTTTGCAACAGATCAAGTTAACAAGATTTTGAGAGTTTCAAATAAAATATACTGTGGATGTGGTAGGTCATGGGACTATTGGTTACCTGATAGCGTGCCTGAAAATATCAAAAAACTTACCAAGGAAGCTGAGGATTCATACTCTCAAAATTTAATGTATCGTCTTTTTCAAACCAGAGAAAAAGCTAAACTAGTTTTAGACTGGCTTAATGAAAATGATGACGATTTTAGTTACGAGACAATAGAAGTTTACTCAGTAAAAAAAGCTGATGAGATTACTGTGAAAGAAGATGGGTTTATTGGTATTGATATAGATTGCAATGGTCACTACCCAATAAAGGAAGAATTATTCGCCTCAAAAATAGATAATTCTATACAAGTTGAGTTCGAAGAGTTTTTCACCTTACTTAACAGAAATGGACTTTTCAATTCAGCAGAAGATGCAAAGAATTTTATAGACTGCTACCTTAGAATTCAGAGTCACAGGAATATTGAGAAAGTGTCTGAGGATGAAATTTTATATAGTTTTATCTACAAACCAAATAGTAATTAAATTAAAAAAAGCATGATATCCACACCTTTATAAGGCTCTGACAAGCCGAGTAGCTCTGTACTGATGAATCCCCTGATGATTTAGATAAAAATCATCAGGTTAAGGTAGAAACACAGTTAAAAGATAGGACAGCCAGTTAAAACAAAAAAATCAAGCCACCCCCGAATTCAGATAATAAGTGCACCACTCATGGTTAAACGGTGAGGAG
>NZ_JWGX01000116.1:0-1167 GCF_000813075.1 Shewanella sp. ECSMB14102 | reverse complement strand
AGGCAGCCTAATTTAGCGAGTGGTGCACTTCGGAGTTGAATTCGCGGGTGAATGAAATGGATTTTATTGAACGAATTCAAGCTCTATCAAAGCGCGTCCCCCAAATATCCGCCAGCCTTCAAACCGAAGAAGCAACTAAGAACGCACTAATAATGCCTTTCCTAAGCTCTGTATTAGGGTACGACGTATTCAACCCAGATGAAGTACTCCCTGAGTACACTGCCGATACTCCAACGAAAAAAGGAGAAAAAGTCGACTATGCGCTGATGAAAGACGGAGAGGTGTTGATGTTGATTGAGTGCAAGAAATATAACGAAAAACTATCAATAAAACATGCTAGCCAATTATTCCGCTATTTTTCAGTCACCAAAGCAAGAATTGCCATATTGACCAACGGTGTTCAGTACCTCTTTTTTACTGATCTGGACGCTCCCAACAAGATGGATGAAAAGCCTTTTTTGGTATTAGATCTGGAGAATATTGATGAACACATAGTGCCGGAAGTTAAAAAGTTGACAAAATCAACATTTGACATGGAGTCTATCGTCAATGCCGCTGGAGAACTTAAATATCTAAGTGACATAAAGAGAATTATCAGTGATCAGTTCAAAAATCCTGAAGAAGAGTTTGTACGCTTTTTTGCCAGCAGGGTTTATGACGGCATGTTAACTCCAAAGGTAAAACAACAGTTTACTGAGATCACGGCCAAAGCTCTCAAACAGTTTATGAAAGACGGTATTAATGAAAGACTTAAGTCTGCAATGGGAGATAGAGCGACCGATGACGTTGAGGAAGTCTCAGGCTCAGATGGCGAAATCGAAAATAAGCCAAGGATAATTACGACCGAAGAAGAGGTTGACGGCTACAATGTCATCAAGGCGATTCTTAGACAAAAAGTCGATGTTAGTAGAATCACCGGACGAGATACGCAAAGCTATTTTGGAGTTCTACTGGACAACAATAATCGCAAGCCTATTTGCAGACTGCACTTTAATACCAAACAGAAATATCTCGGATTAATGGACCATGAGAAGAATGAAACCCGTCATCCGTTAGACTCAGTAGACGATATATTCCTGCATAGTGAAGCCTTACTGCAAACAATCACCTTCTACGAGTAAGAGGGTGTTCAAAATTCTGTGTCACGTTAAAAATCACAGATCGATG
>NZ_JWGX01000115.1:0-1238 GCF_000813075.1 Shewanella sp. ECSMB14102 | reverse complement strand
GGGTTACCCCTTCGCCTTCAACGGCTTACAGAACGCTCCTCTACCGCATCAGCGCATCCCTCATACGACTTAAACACCCTGTTTCATCTTTCGACTCAACGTGTTGGGTGCTTGGGCGTCATTCACAAAGTGAATCACGCCAGCAAATCGCATCAGGTGATGCGCTGGTACCCGTAGCTTCGGTGAATTGCTTAGCCCCGTTACATCTTCCGCGCAGGCCGACTCGACTAGTGAGCTATTACGCTTTCTTTAAATGATGGCTGCTTCTAAGCCAACATCCTAGCTGTCTAAGCCTTCCCACATCGTTTCCCACTTAGCAATTACTTTGGGACCTTAGCTGACGGTCTGGGTTGTTTCCCTTTTGACGACGGACGTTAGCACCCGCCGTCTGTCTCCCGGATAGCACTCTTTGGTATTCGGAGTTTGCAAAGGGTTGGTAAGTCGGGATGACCCCCTAGCCTTAACAGTGCTCTACCCCCAAAGGTGTTCGTCCGAGGCGCTACCTAAATAGCTTTCGAGGAGAACCAGATATCTCCCGGTTTGATTGGCCTTTCACCCCCAGCCACAAGTCATCCGCTAATTTTTCAACATTAGTCGGTTCGGTCCTCCAGTTGATGTTACTCAACCTTCAACCTGCCCATGGCTAGATCACCGGGTTTCGGGTCTACACCTAGCAACTAAACGCGCAGTTAACACTCGGTTTCCCTACGGCTCCGCTATTCGCTTAACCTCGCTACTAAATGTAAGTCGCTGACCCATTATACAAAAGGTACGCAGTCACGGTCTCAAGAACCGCTTCCACTGCTTGTACGTATACGGTTTCAGGTTCTATTTCACTCCCCTCACAGGGGTTCTTTTCGCCTTTCCCTCACGGTACTGGTTCACTATCGGTCAGTCAGGAGTATTTAGCCTTGGAGGATGGTCCCCCCATATTCAGACAACATGTCACGTGTGCCGCCTTACTCGTTTTCATCTCTGGTTAGTTTACGTGTACGGGGCTATCACCCTGTGCCGCTGTGCTTTCCAACACATTCCACTAACACCCCAAAGACTTAAGGGCTAATCCCCGTTCGCTCGCCGCTACTTGGGGAATCTCGGTTGATTTCTTTTCCTGAGGGTACTTAGATGTTTCAGTTCCCCTCGTTCGCCTCAATACGCTATGTATTCACGTATTGATGACAGCTTATGCTGCCGGGTTTCCCCATTCGGACATCGCTGGCTCAAATGCTTGTTACTAG
>NZ_JWGX01000114.1:0-1334 GCF_000813075.1 Shewanella sp. ECSMB14102 | reverse complement strand
GCGAGACTCAGATTTGATGCATTCCCGTACCAGAGATTTGGTTTTCTGGCAGCTACTGTGTCGCGGATAGATAAATCTTTACTATTGCAGGGCGAGGCGGATATACCAGTGCAGCTTGATGAACCGGTTTACCGGGTGCAAACCACCTTGTCTCAGCAAAACATTAATGCTTACGGCGAAGAGTTTGCGCTAAAGCCCGGGATGTTGCTGGAAGCGGACATTATTTTGGATAAACGCTCGCTGTCGGATTGGCTATTGGATCCCATCTATAACCTCAAAGGCAGGGTGGGTTAAATGACTCTTTGTGAAATAAGCTTGGTAGAATTTAGCTTGTTTGACGCTGCCTTAAATGTAGCAGAGTCCACTGTAGCAGTGTGACTAATCGGCGAACAGGCTAAAAGGTAGGGCAAAGGTTTCGCAGCCGGCCATATCTTTGAAAGACGCTCGAAGACATTTTGAAAGAAATGTCACCCGATGAAAGCTTCAAGCACTCATAATATCCATGTTAAGGAAAAGTATTATGCAAGAATTAAAAATGGACGAGTTAGTGCAGGTGAATGGTGGGATAGCACCTCTTGCTGTTATGGCTGGCGCTCACATGGCAAAATCTCTGTATTTGTCATATAGAGTTTATAAAGCAGCTAAGGCTATCCACTAAGTAATATTTGGAGGGGCGCGGCTATATTCGCGCCTTATTGACTATGTTCTACAAGTACTATTTTGAAGGAAAATGCTACAACCTGGTTAATAACTGGTTTTGTGGATTGCACATTTATTACGGAGATAAATTAATTTATAGAGAAAATACTGATCTTCCTGAACGAAAAATTGTAGAGAATTTCAATTTTTCGCATGAAGGTACTGACTTTAAGGTTCAAGCAACTAAGAAATGGTTTTCTATCGATTTTAGGGTTTTCCATCTGAAAGGTGCAGAAGAAACCAAGTTGGATTTACACACCTGTCTAGATTATTTTAGATGGATTAAATTATCCTTGAGTTGGAAAGACGCAAACATACTCTTTAAAATTATTTTTTTATCAGAAGTCGCCTTCTTTACCATGGGATTTTGGCTTTTTATCAAAGGAGAGATAGTGGAAGGTGTAATACTGATTTTACTGGCATTAGCAACTATTATCCGCTTCGACATTAAACGTTAGGGCTCATGGTGTTTAAATAGTTATTATTAAAGCAGCCATATTTTAAGTGGAGTCATTGATAGCACTGTTTCTCTGATAATTGCAGTTCAATCTTAGTGATGCTAATAACTGTAAGTTTTGTAAGTTTATCGAGGGTGTTCAAAATTCTGTGTCACGTTAAAAATCACAGATCGATGT
>NZ_JWGX01000113.1:0-932 GCF_000813075.1 Shewanella sp. ECSMB14102 | reverse complement strand
CGCCATTTGAAGTCATTGAGCGTTGGACAGGGCTCTTTAGTGGCAATCCCGTGGCGGCAAAGTTCCTTAAGGGCGATAGTCTCTCGGAAGGTGAGCGAATACTGCTGGATTCGCTGATTAGCGATTGGCAGGAACGCCTTGGCAGTATCAGTTGGTTTATGCGCTGTTTAAACGAAGATATCGCCCGCAAGGCCAATCGAGAAGATAGTTGCAAGGGTGTATTCTGGGAAGGGCGCTTTAAGTCGCAGGCACTGCTCGATGAACAGGCGCTGCTGGCCTGCATGATGTACGTGGATTTAAATCCCATTCGCGCAGGTATTGCAGATTCGCTGCAAACTTCTGATTATACATCCATTCAGGAGCGCATAGAGGAAGTTGCTGAGCCAGCAACTGCCAACGCTTCAATTAAGCCACTGCTGCAATTTGATGGTGCAGCCACTGCCGCCGAACAAAGCGGCATCCCATTTCACTTTGCCGACTATCTGGAGCTGATTGATTGGACAGGCCGGGCGGTGCGGGAAGACAAGCGTGGCTTTATTGCCTGTTCCAGGCCCAAACTACTGCTTGAGCTTGGTATCAGCGACGATGCCTGGATAACTTCTGCCAAGGAGTTTCGCCGTCAGTACAGTGGCATGAGTGGCCGATGGGATGCCATGTGTGCGATGAAGGCCAAATATGGTGGTAAATGGTGCCGGGGTAAGCAACAAAGCCAAGCAATACATCCCCATTAACCTTAAACCCTTGGTGATTTTGCATAAACAGGCTTAAGCCTGCCGTTGGCATGCTTGGCAACCGCAGTTTTTGCATGAATCTCGCAGATTACTCATCTCAGAGAGCCTACTTCCAAAAATCCGTCGTTATTTATCAGAGACTGGCCCCTGCAACGAGCTTCCTTGCAGCTCAGAAAGTGTTTTGGATGTCCTGTATGTTTG
>NZ_JWGX01000112.1:0-449 GCF_000813075.1 Shewanella sp. ECSMB14102 | reverse complement strand
CGATGAGATGGAGCGGAAAATCATTGCGCTATTTTCACTGGGCACAAGTTATCAGGATATTCGTGCCCATATCGCCGATATCTACGGCATTGAAGTCCCCAATGGCACCATCAGCGCCATTACTGATAAACTGCTACCTGAGCTTCAGGCTTGGCGTGAACGTGATTTAGAAGCCCTGTATCCCATCCTCTGGCTTGATGCTATTCACTATAAAATCAAAGAGAATGGCCGCTTTGTCAGCAAAGCTGTGTACACCATTCTGGCGCTCAATGTAGAAGGAAAAAAGGAGCTGTTGGGCTTGTATATCTCAGACACTGAAGGTGCACATCAGTGGCTAAGTATACTAACCGATCTTCATAGTCGCGGTATTAAAGACATCCTGATTGCCTGTGTCGATGGCCTTAAAGGCTTCCCTGAAGCCATTGAAACCATTTACCCACATACAGAGG
>NZ_JWGX01000012.1:0-14259 GCF_000813075.1 Shewanella sp. ECSMB14102 | reverse complement strand
CTTTCAGTGAGATCGTCAAGCGATCTGTCTTAACTGATCGGCATTACCCATAATGCCCCTCGTAAATTACCAGTAGCAACAGCTCCACCTATAAAACCAGTGATACCTCCTGCAACTATTGCATTTCCCGCAGTCCCTGCAGCAACCCCCCAGCTAGCCGCCCAACCCGATGCTGCGCCTGCTGTAAAATAAGTAACAACTGCAGCTACTATTACTCGCCAATATTTCTTAATCGCCTTCCAGAGTTTATCGAAGAAGAACCCACTCGGATCGGTATAACTCATCGGGTTATTCAAAACATAACTATAACGGTTATAGCTTTGTGTATCGGTTGGCGCTTGGATATGCGGATCGGCCTGCAAGAAACGTCCTATGGTGGGGTCATAGATACGCCCATTCATATGGATAAGACTCAGGTTATCTATACCTTCATGCCCGGTATAACCTTTGGATGCCGCGGGCGCGATATAATCATTCAACAGTGAATGGCTATAGGCGGCGGTTTGTTTACCCCAAGGGTCATAGGTAAACTGCTGCACCACATTACCTGACTTATTGGTAATCGTCGTGGTTGAGCCTTGATGATCTTTGTGCAGGTAAAACTCGTCAATAGTGTTATTACTACGCTTGGTTATCACCAAATTGCCGACATACAATTTTTGCTCGGTGAGTGCCGGTTTGTTGCCGCCGCTACGGGTGACTTTCTCATACCCCCCGACATATAAGGTGGTGAGATAGCTTGTCACTCCCGCTTCAACTTTAACGTCGTAACGCTCGAAGCGTTGCCGGTTGGCATCATACTTAAAGCGGGTCGATTCCCCACCTTGAGTAATGTTGGTGACCAAATCGTAAGAGCTGTAAGTGAAACGGCGACTGCCATCCTGGGTGATATTGCCATTCTTATCATAAACCATCACATAGCTGGCTTGACGGGCACGACTACACTGAGCGCCATTTTGCGTCCACCCCGTTGGACAGCTGTAGGTTATGGGGGCAGTGAGTGTTCGATTACAAGCGCTCCCTGAAACAGACCAGCCAGCGGGACAAGAATAAACAGGCGTCTTTGTTGCCGCTTGTGATAGCGTCCGCGTGCAGTTAGTGCCGCTTAATGTCCAGCCCGCATCACAGTTATAGACCTGTTTAGGTGTGGATTGATACGTTTCTGTACACTCCCACAGACGGCGCCCTCCTCCCATTGGTTCACCACCACCGCATACAACCCCTGCTCCTGACGGTTTAGTTGCTGAAACTATGGTGAAATCTCGAGAGCACTTACCCGTTGATGCATTTAAGTAGCCACCTTTAGGACAAGTTTGTTCGGTTTTAACCTGTGCAACTTTGGTTTCCGTTTTAGAACAAGTTGTACCGGAAAGAGTGTAACCACTGGGACAGCTATAGCTGTAGCTTAGCGATGCTGATTGAGTTTCACTCTTTTGGCAGGTTGTGCCTGCCGCATTGAGCGCATAACCTGTTGGGCAGGATTTACTTACAGGTGTTGTTTCAAGCGCACCACAGCCTCCTTTACCACAAATATCTAATAAACGGTAAGGGTTGGTGCTATCGTAGCGGTAATCACCAACACCGGTTTTAAAGGTGATATTGCCCAAATCGTCATATTGCATCTCATGGGTGGCTTTAAAGTCTGATGGCAGACTCGTACCACCGGAGTGGATACTGACGGTACGCTCATACAGGCGATACAAATCATCATAGTGATAGTTTTCGCTGAATGTGGCCGGAGCCGAAGACAGGTTGTGCTGACGGTACTCCAGGTTACCTACAGTATCAAAGCGATAGTCAAGTTGATGGGCTGTTACTCCCGCAGTGGTCAAATTGATACCGCTAACCCAGCCAGTGGTTGCATCAAAAACGGTTGATTCCTGGGCACCATTACCATAACGCACCTGCTCCACCTGACCACGGGCATTCATTTCGGTGATAGTTTGATATGCCTTACCTGTTTGTTGGTCGGTACGCTTGAAAAGGTATCCCTGAGCATTGTAGTGATTGACGACCGTCAGCAAGTTATTGGGGTATGTCTGAGTCGCCGCTCTGCCATGGCTGTCATAGGTAAAGCGATGCTCATAGCTACTACCTGCTATGCTTGTCTTGCTGCTGGCTAACCGGCCGGCACTGTCATACCCGCTCTGCTTGCTGTGTGCCCAGCCGGTTTGAGAGCAATTGGACACAACGGCGTCGAAGCGGGTTTCCGCAATAAGTAAACCGGCGGTTTTGCTGCCTTTGTTACCATAGGTCCAGCAAGAGGTGCCATCTGGCTCAGTTTGCCTGACTTTACGCCCAAGAATGTCATAGTAGATAAAGCTGGATTGGGATTTGCCATTGGTCTGTGACAACATTTCGCCAAAGGCGTTATAGGTGTAGCGCCACTGTCCCTTATCAATGTCCTTGGTGCTGATTTTGCGGCCGTAGGCATCATAGCTTGCCTCGGTGCGCAGCAGCTCTTGTCCCGAGGCTGAGGTGATAAAACTTTTCATCAGCTTGCCACCGGCATCATAGACAAACTCCAGTTCGTTGCCGATATCATCAACAACTTTAAATTGCTCACCCATGGCATTGGAGATAGCACGCTTTTGCTTGCCATTAGGGTCTATCGTCAGCGTCTCAAATCCCAGATATTGAATACTGGAAACACCACCGTTGGGATTGGTTTGGTTGATGACCCGACCAAAGTGGTCGTACTCTATTTCGGTGTAATAGGCACTGATACCGGCAAAAGCGGGTTCATATTGTCTGACAGGCCTTCCCTGCGCATCGTAGCTGGTTGCAGTAACAATCCATTGCCCATCAAAACCCTGCTTCTGCTTACCGACTTCACGGCCATATTTATCTGTGATGACTTTGGATTGAGGCGCACCGGCCTTGGTCTTGGTGGTAACCAAATGGCCATGACTGAGAGGTGAACACCCGGCATCACAGGTGGCATACTGATAGCTTGTTGGAACACCATCCGGAGTGACTTCCCGCACCAGCCTTCCCCACTTGTCATGGTCCTTGGTCAGTTTGCGACCATTGGCATCAGTCACGGTAATTTGAGTGATTTTACCCGTTACCTGATCTGCAGACTGACCATTGTAGGTATAGGTGCTGCTGTCGCCTGCCGCGTTGGTCACTG
Organism: Shewanella sp. ECSMB14102; assembly: GCF_000813075.1. Lineage (NCBI taxonomy): Bacteria > Pseudomonadati > Pseudomonadota > Gammaproteobacteria > Alteromonadales > Shewanellaceae > Shewanella > Shewanella sp. ECSMB14102. Next base: position 11,126 of record NZ_JWGX01000012.1, on the reverse strand, counting down.
TCTTGAGCAGACGCCCTCTGGCATCGAATAAATAGCTCATCTGTCTCGACTGCTGGGTGTTGCCGGCGGCATCTACGCCTCCGGAGACCCGCTCGGTCAGGGTGTTGCCGTAAATGTCATAGGTTTTGCCGGTAGTCAATTTGTAGCGATTGTCATTTGGCGATACCGTTGAGTTCATCAGCAAACCGTTATCGTAATAGCTGAATGCGCTCTCGGTCACTATCGCCTGAACCTGCTCTCGCTGATTAAAGCGTGATTTAGTCACCCTGGTATGACTCAGTCGCCCCTTAGCTTCGCCGCCACCATGACCGTCATACTGGTTAACCGTCTCGACCCTTGAAACCAATTGATTGGCTTCAAGGTCAGTCACATCCGCTTTAATGGCAATGGCATTTCCCCAGTCGTCGAACTGAGTCTGGGTGTTTGTCTGCGTTAACTCCCTTACCACCCCATCGCTGCCATTTTGCGAGGTGCGCTCCACTACGTTTTCTTCAACCCGGCGATAAATGCCGTCATTGCCTCGCTGAAAGCTGTATTCATTGATTGCCGAGTACAATGTTTTTCCCTGATAGGTTTGTTTGGTTGCCAGGGGCAAACCTATTTGCGGGAACAACTGATGATAGATAGTCTCGGTCACCACCTGAGTCTGATTGTCTCTGGTGCGTAATAACTCAAACCCGGCCGGGCCACGCCCCAAACGGTTTATCAGCAAGCCGCCATACTCATAGTTAACGGAAACCTGGCTGCCATCCCCGGTTTCAGTGGCAACTTGCTTAACAACTTTTTGCGGCGGAATAAGGGAGAAGTTACGACTGTTGTCCAGATAACTGGAAACCTGAGTCTTATAGACACTGTATTCGCCAGCAGACTTTTCCGTCAACGACGCGTAAGTCACCCTGGTCTTGACTCCAAATCCGTCGGTAATCCCCTTGATGGTATTGTGATATGCATGGCTCTTATGGGTTAACCTTTGCCATTGACCGTTACTGAAATAGACAATATCCAGTTTTCCACGACCATCGATATCCGCAAAATTCAATGGTTGATCGGACAGGTAATTGATTGCGCCATAAGTGGTCCATGAAGTTAACTCGGGGTTGGAGTGATACACCAACGCCTGAGACGAGGTATGCTGAACCACCATTTCGGCTCTGCCATCACCCGCGATATCGATAAAATAGGTTTTGTACTTCTGAGTATCGGAAGTAGTAATGCCCGTATCCATTCGAGGCAAGAAACCATTGCCATCTGACAGTTGAATAAACCATTTATTATTATGGACGTAGGCAATATCCGACAAGCCATCACCATTGAAATCGGCACTGCGTAGGATATTGGCGATATTGATATTATTGTGTGGCCCCCGGTAAATTTTCTGCCGTCTTTGATAACTGGAGCCAGTCGAGACATAAAGATTCCAATACTCGTAATCACTGACAGACCAAGTACCTCTGATATCCAGACGACACTCATTCTCGGTCACTCCCGAAATCACTTTGCCGCTACCGGAAATACACACGGCCTCCCGCTCTCTAACCTCCAACATAAAGTCGGTGAGTCCATCACCGTTGATATCCATAAAGGAGCTGCCAAAACCTCGGCTGGAATGCCACTGGTGAACACTGGTGTTGTGCCCAACTTCAGTACTGGGAAAGCTATAAAGACTTTGCGCCGCAGCAAAACTTCCATTTCCCAGATTGCGATACCACTTGATGGCGCCACCATCGATGAAGATGATGTCTTCCAATGCATCACCATTGACATCGGCAACCAGCGCTTTGCCTTCAAGCCCAATAGCCTTACGCCCCAAATCCTTTAGCGTGTAATTCACCACACGCTCAACATCCTCACATAGCTGAGTACCACGGCCATTTGGCTCACACACAGTGTGCTGATAAGTAGAAGGTTTAAAAGACAGAATTTGCCAATTGGCGGTTTCACTGTTGGCCACCAACAAGTCACGCTGGCCATCACCATCATAATCTATGGTTTGGGCATAAGCCGCCTTAGCGGCTCCGGTCGAGGCCATCGCCTGTTCAATACCCGACTGAATACCACGCTTGTACCAACGCCCGCCCCGTACATAAACGATATCTGATAAGCCGTCGCCGTCCATATCAAAAAACTTGGCGGTGTCGTTGTTACCGGACGGAATATTCAACGCCCGTCTGCCGGAAAAGGGTTGATAAGCAGGGCCGGCAGATGCACCCGGCGGTCTGTCCCACTCAAAGGTTATCGGTGTGCTGCAGTCGGTTTGGGTTTGACCAATACAGGCTTTAACCTGCTCAAGGTAATCATGCTTATCGCTGGAAGTCGCCTTGTGATACGTCAGGTAATAGGTTTTATCGACTTCGTCATCCAGCCTCACCTCAATCTTTTGCAATTGCTGCTTTATCGCAACAGAGGTGCCATAGGAATAACCATACTTAGGGTAACTAAGGGGGGTATAGATAAATCTGACCTGATTATAGGGAACCTCACCATTGCTGTGCCCGGCGTAATCGATGCTTTTCAGGTATTGCTCACCGGCGATGTTTTCATAGTGATAACTAATGTAATTACCTACAGAGTCCTCAATGGCCTTCAGACTCCAATGATAAATCACATCACTGTTGTTTTGAGATACGGACCGATAACCATCTCCGGATGATGAGGTGCCATTCACATCCAGAAACCGCTTCCCGGAAACCTCATCCACATCGCCATAAAAATAGGTGTCTCCCGATTTGGTTTCAACCTTGAAGGCCGCTGGGCCGCCGCCAGGCGCCTGGCCAATCACAGTCACCACGGAGGCATCATCCAGCTCCTTATGGTACTCGGCGCCATTTAGACTATGGGTTCCGGCGGTTAAAACCAGACGAGCACCGTCAAGGCAGTAACTGTCCTTGTTGGTAAGCTCTACACCTTGCAAATAACCATCCTGTTCAATGGTTTTTGGACAGCGGCTGATGGCGGAAAGCCCTTGAAGCCCCCACCCCAATCCCATAATGGCTTCGCCGCTACCTGATGAATAACTCAGCTCTACGGCGGGCTTTAGTTTACCTCTGCCTGCGGGAGTATCTATGGGGATGGTATATGTTGCCGCACCTTGCTCACTGACCCGAAAAGCGCCACTTAAAGGGGCTGTGGATGATGCGTGCACTGTTGATATTGTTAGAACTGCGAAAGAAACCAGCAAAATAAAACGGGGGAGCCAACGCATAATGACAAACATTCCATGTTTAAAGTCATTCCACTTGTACAATCATTATCAATGACCATCCAACACAACAACAGGCAAAACAAACCGCCCTCAAAAAACCAACAAACACACCAAATAAAAACCAAATAAAACACCTATCCATCACCCACAACTAAAACCATCAATTTAAAAACAATGTGCAATAAGGAGTTATAAAAGGAAGTTAGGTGAATAGTTGAATGGAGTCTTACTCTTACAATAATAAGTATGTCCATCAGGTAAGATGACTTTGGGAATCGTCCCTAGTTTGTTTTCACAACGCTATATTGATGGTAAAGATGAAGCTCATCGTCAAGTAACATGCTTTACGGATTATATTCGAAAGAGGGTTTTCAAAATTCTGGAGGGTGTTCAAAATTCTGTGTCACGTTAAAAATCACAGCGCAATGTAGGTTTCCTGTCGCTCTTCAAAATGGATGAACAACTGAGACAGCGTCAAGCTCCAGTTTTGAATCGGTGTAACTACCGTTCTTGAGCTTTCAATATACCTGCGTAGAGCAGTTTGAGTAAACGGCTCTACGCAGGCCGCATCCTGCAAGGCTTTTCTAAGATATCATAGATGTATTTTCTTACTGTTACGACTTGAATCCAAGCCTAAACCTGCTGCTGAAGCAGCTGCTGGATCTCCAGCCCCAAAGTTCTGAAAGTCAGGATCCGGCTGGTAGTCTGACGCCATACCAGACCTATCTCACGATATGGAGCCTCCCCTGGAGGGCTCATCACCGCCAGATCTGTGTCTTTCAATATCCCGGCATCTATTGCCATCTGCGGCAGGAAAGTCGTGCCCAATTTACTGTTCACCATCTGTACCAGAGTGTGCAAACTGGTGGCCGCAAAAGGGTTGACCTTGGCGCTGTCACCCAGTTGGCAGGCACTGATGGCATGACCGGTAATGCAGTGCTCACTCTGCAACAGAAAAATACTCTCATCCGGCAGCGCCTGATAGTCCACCGGCTCATGAATATCGGCAGATAAGTCCTTGTGCACCACCATCTTGAAGGGATCTATACCCACTTTCATGCTGTGATAGCCGGAAGTGTCAGCAGGCAGAGCCAACAACAACAGATCCAACTCGCCCTTACCCAAAGCTGTCAACAAACGCTCTGTGGTGTCCTCTTTGAGCAGCAAACTCAGATCCGGATAGGTCTTCTGGCACTGCTTAACTACACGGCTCAGCAGGAACGGGGCAATGGTGGGAATACAGCCAAGTCGGATCTCTCCAGTCATAGGCGCACCCTGGTTTTTCACCAATTCCACCAAGTCATCGACATCGGTCAGAATTTTCAACGAACGCTGTACTACTTCTTCACCGATAGCGGTAAACATAAAAGACTTATGATCCCGTTCAATCAGCTGATAACCCAACTGTTCTTCCAGATTCTGGATCCCGCTGGACAGCGTCGATTGGCTAACATGGCACACCTTGGCTGCCCGGTTGAAGTTCTGTTCCTGATGCAGGTTCACCAGATAATAGAGATTTTTCAAACTGGGTAAGTGTTTCATTTTGTCGATTACCAATTGAGTAATGCATTAGAAAGTTCTATCTAATCTAACACAAAAAGTCTGTCGAGCAGCAGTATCACATCAGGAGTGTGACCGAGGCGATAAATCATCCCCCAAGATATCTATCACTGAAGCGGAAATAGCAGAGAACCCAAGCCTTGACGGCTAAGGTTCAGGTATTAAAAAAGGGGGTAGTAACGGAAGTTTCTTAATACCTTGACTGCGCCGGAGCTTCTCTCCGGCACCCAAGGCTAATTTATGCTTTGGCTTCGAGGAAAGACTTGAGTTGCTGCAGATCTGCACCGGCATGTTCAACAATAACCGCCAGCCACTCTTTATGCCCGGCTTCCCAAGCGGCTTCTTCACCGTGTTGCAGTTGCTGTGCAGTTTGCTGGATCCGCTTTAATCCCACAGAGCCGGCAGCACCTTTGAACTTGTGAGCCTCAGCGCACAGGGTATCTTTATCTCCGGCCGCTTCGGCCTTTTGCAAATTCGCGACGTATTCAGGCAACAACTGTTCAAATAACACCACACTCTTGAGTAAGGTGCCGGCACCAATAGCACTACAGTACTGCTCCAGGGTATTGAGATCTAAGATAGTATCCAGTTCAGTTGTGGCCATGAAGGCGCTCCTCAAATGTGTCAGATTTACCACATCATACCCGCTAAAATTACCGGTGCAACTTATAGGCGCTAAACAAGACAAAACTTTCCCGGATTTAACATTGGCGATACAAAATCCGGGCACAATAGATACAATGATTTATAGGCTATTGATTTAAATTGATTAAACTAGAACCTTGCCCGCCCTTAGCCGCCAACTCATCCACCAGTGCTACCAAGCCTATCCAGCGCTGAGCGCACCAATCCGGCGCCAGCAACACGGGACGGCTGGCATAAGCGGTCACCCGATGAAACACTATCTCTTTTGGCGTGTGACGGATCAGTTGCGCCGCACTGGTAACATATTCGTCCAGTGTCGGTGGCTGCAACCTGCCTGCTTCCCAGGCCTTGGCCATGGTACTGCCGACTACTATATGAAGGGGATGTAATTTAAGGCCATCGACACCTGTGTTTAACACTGCTTCCAGCGTTTGTTGATGTTCAATCAGCCCTTCTCCCGGCAGTCCGAGGATCAGATGAGTACATACCTTGAGTCCGCGACTGCGGGCGCGGCATACAGCATCCTGGTAAGCGGCAAAGTCATGACCACGGTTAATTCTTTTCAGCGTGGCGTCGTGAGCTGTCTGTAAACCCAGTTCCAACCAAACTTCACTGCCGTTTTGTTGATATTGCGCCAACAGATCCAGCACCCTGTCCGGTACGCAATCCGGGCGGGTACCGACACACAAACCCACCACTTGTTCGCTCTGCAGTGCCTCATCGTATTTGCGCTTCAACTCGGCATACTCTTCATAAGTACTGGTATAGGCCTGGAAGTAAGCCAAAAACCGCGAAGCCTTTGCCCTCATCTTCTGTTTGCCGGCCTCAAGCTGAGCCGCAATCGACAAGTCGGTTCCATGTTCATGACTGAAAGAGGCAACATTACAGAAAGTGCAACCACCGCGCCCTAGAGTTCCGTCGCGATTGGGACAGGTAAAACGTGCATCCAGAGTCAGCTTTTGTAACCGTTGACCAAATTGTTGCCGGCAGTATTGACCAAAGGTAGTGACAAAATCGTCCAGTCCCATTTGCTTCTCTCAAAAAAGTCGCCAGTCTAACGACTCCAATTTGGGACTACTCTGCTCCAGGTCAATTTATGTCACAAATGGCTGCTACTTTTGCCAGTGATCAATGATCAAACCGCTTGAGCACAAACCGCTCCCAGATCACACTTTTGTGAATATTTAATCATTTAATGCAAATTTTTAATGTAAACACCAGCGAGACCGGAAATCAGTTTTTCTTCTTTAAGGATAATTCGAGGCCGCTTGTTAAAATTAGGTGAACAGAAAACAGGGGCAAAGTAGATTTTCTTTTCATTCATAGTGTTATACAGCGCAATCCTCAGTTTACGTTAACGTAATGCAATTGAAGATTCCGTATGAAACACCCCAAGATTCATCAAATATATGCAATATTTAGGTTTGACCTTTAGCAAGTCTCAGGATAATTTGAATGGTTCGGGTGCATATCTATAGAGTTTGGTACTCTCTCCCGAGTAGTAATAGTGATGTTAAGGGAGGTTTTGTATGAGCTTGTATCATCCCAGTTTCGAGCGGGATAACTGTGGTTTTGGATTAATAGCCCAAATGGATGGCGAAGCCAGCCATCGCATTGTTCGCACGGCAATCCATGGCCTCGACCGCATGAAACATCGTGGTGGTATTGCAGCTGACGGACGCACTGGCGACGGTTGCGGTTTGCTGATGCAAATGCCCACAGGATTCTTTGAAGCCATTGCGGCCGAACAGGGCTGGCATCTCAGCCGTAAGTTCGCCGTTGGTATGCTGTTTTTAAATCAGGATGAAACCCTGGCCGCCGAAGCCAGAATATTGCTCGAACGGGAACTGGAGAAAGAAACCCTGAGTATTGCCGGTTGGCGCCCGGTTCCGGTCAATCCGCAAGTGCTCGGCGAGATAGGCAAGTCCAGCTTGCCGCAAATTTGGCAAGTGCTCATCAATGCTCCCATTGGCTGGCGAGAAAAAGATCTGGAGCGGCGCCTCTATATGGCTCGCCGCCGTCTCGAGCAGCAATTAAGCCAGGATAAAGACTTTTATGTCGCCAGCCTCTCCGGCCAGGTCATTGTCTACAAAGGTTTGATGATGCCGGCCGATCTGCCGGCCTTTTATCCGGATCTGGCCGATATTAGGCTGCAAAGCTCTATCTGCCTGTTCCACCAGCGCTTCTCGACCAACACCTCACCCAAGTGGCCACTGGCACAGCCGTTCCGTTTTCTGGCCCACAATGGCGAGATCAATACCATCACAGGTAACCGTCAATGGGCTAGGGCGCGGGCATACAAGTTCAACTCACCGCTGCTGCCTGACTTGCAGCAGGCCGCCCCGTTTGTCAATGAAACCGGCTCAGATTCGTCATCACTGGACAATATGCTGGAGATGCTGCTGGCCGGCGGCATGGACCTGTACCGCGCCATGCGTTTGCTGATCCCGCCTGCATGGCAGAGTAACCCCGAGATGGATGAAGAGCTCAAGGCCTTCTATGACTTTAACTCCATGCATATGGAGCCTTGGGATGGCCCGGCCGGGATAGTCATGACCAACGGTCGCCACGCCGCCTGCGCGGTTGATCGCAACGGGCTGCGGCCATCGCGCTATGTGATCACCAAAGACAGAATTCTCACCCTGGCCTCGGAAGTGGGTATCTGGGACTATGGCCCGGATGAAGTGATTGAAAAAGGCCGGGTCGGCCCGGGTGAACTTCTGGTACTCGACACCCTCAGCGGTCGTCTTTATCAGTCATTCGAAATCGATAACGACCTCAAACGTCGTCACCCCTATAAGGAGTGGATGGCGAAAAACAGCCAGACTCTGGTGCCGGCTGAGCAACTGTCGCCGCAGGATCAGGGCGTCAGTGAATTCAACCAGGGCACTTTGCTGCAGTACCAGAAGCTGTTCGGCTACAGCCGTGAAGAGCTTGAGCAAGTGATCTGGGTACTGGCCAGCAAAGGCGAAGAAGCCACCGGCTCCATGGGCGACGACACCCCGATGGCAGTGCTGTCGAAGAAACAGCGCTCGCTGTATGACTATTTCCGGCAAAAATTTGCCCAGGTCACCAACCCACCAATCGATCCGCTGCGGGAGAAACATGTGATGTCGCTGGCCACCTGTATCGGCCGCGAGCAGAACCTGTTTAACGAAACCACGGGACACGCCTATCGGGTGATGTTCAACTCACCTATCTTGTTGTTCAGTGACTTCAACCAGTTGCTGAGTCTGGACAGCACCTATTACCGTGCCAACAAGGTTGACCTTAACTATCCGGCCTCCGAAGGCCTGAGTCAGGCGATCAAACGGATCACTGATGAAGCCGAACGCCTGGCACGCACCGGCACCACCCTGATAGTGCTCTCGGATCGCGCCGTCAGCAAAGACACCCTGGTCATTCCGGCCGCCATGGCGGTAGGTTCAGTGCAGCAGATGCTGGTGAACAAGAGCCTGCGCTGTGACACCAACATCATAGTGGAAACAGCCTCGGCCCGGGATCCGCACCATTTCGCGGTACTGCTGGGCTTTGGCGCTACGGCCATTTACCCCTATCTGGTGTACGAGTCCATTGCCGAACTCGCCAAGCGCCATCAGGCCGAGGATATCGTCAATCTGATGCTCAACTTCCGCTACGGCATTGAGAAGGGGCTGCGCAAGATCATGTCCAAGATGGGGATCAGCACAGTCGCCTCCTATCGCTGCAGCCAGCAATTTGAGGCCATAGGCCTGGCCGACGAGGTGATTAAACAATGCTTCAACGGCGTGGTCAGCCGTATTCAGGGTGTGGGCTTCGATGGCATAGAAGCCGATCAGCAACTGCTGAGTCAGGCGGCCTTCCGCCCCCATGTACCGCTGCCGCAGGGCGGTTTGCTCAAGTACGTTGAGGGCGGCGAATACCACTGCTTCAACCCGGATGTGGTCAATACCTTACAACGGGCTCTGAAAGAGGTGGATTACCCGCTCTACAAACGGTTTGCCGAGTTGGTAGACCAAAGGCCGGTCGCCACCTTGAGAGATCTGCTGAGCATCAAACAGCAGCGCGAAAGCATAGCGCTCGAAGATGTAGAGGCGGCCAAAACTCTCTTCCCCAGATTCGACAGCGCCGCCATGAGTATCGGCGCCCTGAGCCCGGAAGCTCACGAAGCGCTGGCCATCGCCATGAACCGTCTCGGCGGCCGCTCAAACTCGGGCGAAGGCGGTGAAGATGCCCGCAGATTCAACAGCGAACGCAATTCGGCCATCAAGCAGATAGCCTCTGGCCGCTTTGGGGTAACCGCACATTATTTAATTAACGCCGAAGTGCTGCAGATCAAGGTTGCCCAGGGCGCCAAGCCCGGCGAAGGCGGTCAGCTGCCCGGTCATAAGGTCAGTGTTGAAATCGCCGGCCTCAGGCATGCCCGCCCGGGTGTAACGCTGATATCACCGCCGCCGCACCACGATATCTACTCTATTGAGGATTTGGCGCAGCTGATCTTCGATCTCAAGCAGATAAACCCCAAGGCGCTTATCTCGGTCAAGCTGGTCTCTGAGCCGGGCGTTGGCACCATAGCCACAGGAGTCGCCAAGGCCTATGCCGATATGATTACCGTTTCCGGCTATGATGGCGGCACAGGCGCCAGCCCGCTGACATCGGTCAAGTATGCCGGTAGCCCTTGGGAGCTGGGCCTTGCCGAAGTTCACCAGTCTCTGGTGGCCAATGGTCTGCGACATAAAATACGCCTGCAGGTGGATGGTGGTCTCAAGACTGGCACAGATGTTATCAAGGCGGCCTTACTGGGTGCCGAGAGTTTCGGCTTTGGCACTGTGCCCATGATAGCGCTCGGCTGCAAATACCTGCGTATCTGTCACCTAAACAACTGTGCCACCGGCGTTGCCACCCAGGACAAGACCTTGAGAGACAAGCACTATCATGGCTTGCCCGAGCGAGTAATGACCTACTTTGAGTTTGTCGCCGAAGAGGTGCGTGAATGGATGGCCAAGCTGGGGGTCAGCGAGTTTGAACAATTGGTAGGGCGCAGCGATTGGCTGCAGGCCATCGAAGGCCAGACCGCCAAGCAGCAGGGACTGGATCTGAGCCCTATCCTGTTCAAACCCGAAGTATTGCCAAGCACCAGTTTGACCTGGAAAGAGATCAATACGCCGGCAGATCCCGGCAGCCTGAACCAGGAACTGCTGGCCAAGTGCGCCGAGCGTGCCACCAAGGGCGAAGGCTTCGATATCTGCTTCCCCATCAATAATACCGACCGTTCAGTAGGCGCCGCGCTTTCGGGCCATATCGCAGCAACCTGGGGCGTAAAAGGCTGTCCCAAGCCGATAAGACTCAGCTTCAACGGTAGCGCCGGTCAGAGTTTCGGGGTCTGGAACAGCCCTGGACTCGAGCTGTCACTGTGCGGCGACGCCAACGACTATGTGGGTAAAGGTATGTCCGGCGGCAAGATAGCCATCTATCCACCGCTCGGCAGCGCCTTCCAATCCGAGCGCAGCGCCATTGTCGGTAATACCTGCCTCTATGGTGCCACCGGCGGCAAACTGTTTGCGGCGGGACGGGCCGGTGAGCGCTTCGCGGTCAGGAACTCTGGGGCATTGGCGGTAGTTGAAGGGGTCGGTGACAACGGCTGTGAATATATGACAGGCGGCATAGTAGTGGTGCTGGGGACCACGGGCGTTAACTTCGGCGCCGGTATGACTGGCGGTTTTTCCTATGTGTTCGACCC
>NZ_JWGX01000111.1:0-1668 GCF_000813075.1 Shewanella sp. ECSMB14102 | reverse complement strand
CTTTTGGGTGTATATTACTCAAATGACACAGATTTATGAACACTACCTTAAACTGACATTTTCCACTGGATAGTAAATCGAGCAGCTCTAATGTAGTTATCGATAACTGGAAAGCTCCAAGGTTATGCATTGTATTCTTGTGATGTTCAGGAACGCGTCCCTCTTCCATGCAGTAAACGATTCCATTGTTTGGTGAAATAGAACCCTTATAGTCCCTATTACAAGCATACTTCTTGTTGATTTTTATTAATTTGCTTTTGACACCCTGAATCAACGGCTTCACTTGCTTACTTAACTCTACAGAGCGAGTTTGCCCGACTGACATTTTAGACTGTATGCGAGCTATTTCTTTATCGAGTTCAATTTCTGTCTTAGTTAACAAACCACCTTTCGGACCGCTAACGTCGACAAACAATATGTCTTCAAGAGAGTCATTTACATCGTCTGAGATTACATAATCAGGAGTATGATAGCTCTCAAGTTGTGACATTTTTCGAAGAGAAAGGTAACGGCTGTTTCCTCCATTTTTTATCTCCTCCTCATAACGTTCTATATCTGAGTCTTTTAATCTAAATTTCTTTAGCAAGTATTCACCTGCAAACTCTTCACTATTCATTGAAACCTCATGTTGAGCAAACACCATAATGCTTAACAGCTATATAGCACGCATGCGCGTTTTAGTCCTCGGAGGAGTATAAACGCGCATCGCTATCTGTTTGTATTAGCTGGATATAATACCATTTAGTCCAAATATCCCTTGCAGCTAAACGCGCATGCGCGGTTTCCAAACCTATTATCTACCCGCTGCACTTTTCAACTATATGAATTTAATGCTATTTTTTTAAAAGTTACGGAAATAACGCGCAAACTTAGCTGCAAATTCCCGGCATATTGTCAGGAACGTCAATAATACTGTATAAAAAATCAGTTCTGAGGTACTTACCATGAGCGCTTCAAGCCCTGCAACCAAGCACCTTAAACCCAAGCCCCTAAAACCCAAGCCCTACAAAAAGCGTTAAGTAAAGCCATGGCTACCGCACGGGCGCGACATGTTGTTCGTCCCTACATTCCGTTGAAAACGGAAAAGTGTTGTTACTTTCGCCCTTAAGCTTAAGGAAGTACTAAAGCTAAGCGTTTGAATTGGTTATACAATACCCAGCCCGAATTCAGATAATAAGTGCACCACTCATGGTTAAACGGTGAGGAGAGATCAACTGCCTGTTGGTGATACTCTGTAGTCGCCAAACAAACATGAGTAGTTACCATGAATTACAAGCAGTTGATCGAGGGACAACGATACCAGATTGAGGCCTATTTACGCGAGGGTTTCAGTTATCGGGAGATAGGAAAACGTCTGAAAGTCAGCCACAGCACAATCAGCCGGGAAGTAAATCGCAATCGAATTCGGGATAACCATTACTTGCCGGTAAAAAATCAAGCCACCCATTGTAAAACAATAACCTAATCTTCTTTCTGTCTATGTTCAAGCACCGTTAGGGGATTTGAGCACACTAAGGTCGAAAGATATCCGTGAGATGCAGAGGCTTGATGAAATCGAACCTATTTCACGCAAAAATGCGAGATTTGAGCCGTGCTAGCCCCACCCATGGTTCAGGGGGTTTCAATGACTGCGGTTGAGATAAATAGTGTGGGGTTCAGGCCGTTTGA
>NZ_JWGX01000110.1:0-1487 GCF_000813075.1 Shewanella sp. ECSMB14102 | reverse complement strand
TCCAAACTGGCGTTACCATCCCGGCACAGATTTCCCATCAGCAAATATCAACGCCTGTTTGAGTATCTGTGCCAAACTCCTTTTTCTGGGCAATTTAGCCTCTGCTCCCCAAAACCTGTAAAACAAATCGCTCTCGCCTCTGTGCATTGTCCTCAATATGTTGCCGGGTTTATTCACAACCAACTAGATCCCAAGGCAATGCGCCGCATAGGGTTTCCCTGGAGCGAGCATCTGCTGGCTCGGACACTGCACTCGGTCGCAGGCACCGAGCTTGCGGCACGAAAAGCACTTGAGCACGGCATAGCGCTGCATATCAGCGGCGGTTACCATCACGCTCACCAGGACTTTGGCAGCGGTTACTGTGTTTTCAACGATCTAGTCTACAGTGCCAGACGCATGATAAACCAAGGGCTGGCAGACAAGGTTCTGATTATCGACTGCGACGTCCATCAAGGCGACGGCACCGCCACCATGACAGCCGGCGATGCGAACATCATCAGCTGCTCAATACACTGCCGGCAAAACTTCCCTACCCGGAAGGCAGACTCTCACTATGATATCGAGCTTGAAAAAAGCGCCGGTGATGACGAGTACCTCTCAACGCTTGAGCAAATACTGCCATTGCTGATCTTGACTCATAGACCGGATCTCATTCTTTATGACGCCGGAGTCGATGTACATGCTGAAGATGAACTCGGCTTGTTGCGGCTCAGCCTTGAGGGCATATCCCGGCGGGATATGAGCGTATTGGGTCATGCCAGAGAAGCGGCAATACCAATAGCCTGTGTCACGGGAGGCGGATACTGCAAAGACCCTCTACAATTAACACTCAGACACAGTCAATTATTTCGCGCCGCGACTACGCTGTATCGCTAAAGGCTACGAACCAATTGTTACCAACCAAACCGAACACAGCAAAGAACTTTGGGAGCGTCACCTATGCAGCTGGAAATCCGCAACTACTACGAAGTGATGTTAATGGAAATCCTCGCTGAAGAGGGGTTGATGGATGAGCTGCCAACCGACTATGTGGCCGATCTGGCTTGTATCACGCTCAATCAACTACCAGTGCGCTACATTCACCATCTGGTGGACACCTATTTCTACGGCGACTATCAAGAACAAGATAGAATGCGCAACGAAATCTACCAGGCATTAGAGAAGTCACGGGCGTTTTTGAAATCCAAACTACCCCCGAAACTGGAAACCGATCAGCAAGCGCAGGGGTAACACAGGCATCTGCAATCAAGGAAGGTGCATTTCCTGAATCCAGGGCTCACCAAGAGAGCTTATATCTCTTGCGAACTGTACTTCTGAAAAGTACATTTCCACCATCGCTCCGGGCCAGCTATTAACCCGATAAAAGTATCATCATAAAAAAATCAGGACATCCTAAACATTTTACAGACCACCTGGAAGCATACCTTGCGGTCTCAATCTCTTAGAAAAAAATCAGGACATCCTAAACATTTTACGGACCACCTGGA
>NZ_JWGX01000109.1:0-285 GCF_000813075.1 Shewanella sp. ECSMB14102 | reverse complement strand
CAGGACATCCTAAACATTTTACGGACCACCTGGAAGCATACCTTGCGGTCTCAATCTCTTATAAATGACGATGAATTATTGGAAGTAGACTCTCTGAAACGAGTAATCTGCATGCTTCATACAAAAACTGCAGTTACCAGGCATGCCTACAGCAGGCTTAAGCCTGTTGCTGCAATATCACCAAGGGTTTAAGGTTAATGGGGATGTATTGTTTGGTTTTGTTGCTTCCCCCGGCCCCACTTACCGCCATATTTGACCTTCATGGCACACATTGCATCCCATCGG
>NZ_JWGX01000108.1:0-1886 GCF_000813075.1 Shewanella sp. ECSMB14102 | reverse complement strand
CATCGATCTGTGATTTTTAACGTGACACAGAATTTTGAACACCCTCCGTTGGCCTGCCTGGCAACCGCTGTTTTTGTATGAAGCATGCAGATTACTCGTCTTAGAGAGTCTACTTCCAATATTTCATCGTCATTTATAAACAATTGAGACCGAATGATATGCTTCCTCGTGGCTCGAAAAGTGTTTAGGATGTCTTGTATGTTTTTTCTTGTATGTTTTTTGCGGTGTACTTCTGTTTGATTGTTGATTTGGATAGATCAATCACCAGTGTATCACTGCAACCTTTTCTACCTCCATGCACCATAAATCATCATAGTTCAATAGATATGTCATGAATCATAAACCTATATATTTAACTTTAGCCATCATCATATCAACGATGGGGACATTTGTTGTAATTAATGTATTTTCAGATTTTCCTGGGTTTGTTGCATACTTAGGCTTCACTAGTGAAGGGTATGGCACTTTTTTAAGCTGGAATTTAGCCCTATTTGTGACTGTCTTATACTGCTACAGTGCTTCGAAAATCTCTGACGTTAAACAATACATGTTCAAAGTAGACTTGTTAAAAATGGTTGTAGTCGTTGCGGCTTTATGTGCAGGAATCGTAGAAGAAATAGTATTTAGAAAGTGGGTGATGGATTACCTAGCTTCTGAAAACTTCTCTTTCTTTATCCAAATTATTGCATCTGGCCTAGCTTTTGGTGTTGTTCATTTGATTTGGGGTTTGAGGAATATCAAAGCCGGTATCAATGCCGCTTTCTCTACATTTATGCTGGGGTTAGCTTTAGGGGTTGTTTACTGGGTAGGTGATCGAAGCTTAGCGCCATGTATTGCGGCTCATTTTTTCATCTCTGCGTTAATTGAACCAGGTTTATTAATATCAGCTCAAAAAGATAAATTAGGGTACTGGTCTGAAAAAACAAACAAGTAGAGGTAGTGGAATGACTCATTTAATTTTGACTATTCATGCATTTTTACATGCGTGACAAGATCAGAACAGCTATTTGCAATCAATTGCTCCGGACACAGCTCAAATATGCACATAAACACGCTAAACTTGCACGTTAATAGTTATTAAAATGCAAAAGGGATGTGTGAGTCTTAAGTATCCCTAAATTAGTTTTAGCTAATGATATTTTCAGGAATTAGTTAATACCTGTGAAACATATAATATAGAATTGAACATCCGATACATATAAGTCTGTAGTGGTCAAGTTAAATTGGCCACGGTTTTGTATTCAAGCCAGTATCTTCGCTCTGACTCGTTCGGTGTAAGCCCACCGTTATATTGATGCGGTCTAAGCTGACTGTAATACCCCGTCACGTATCGTGATATTTCAACCCGAGCCTCACTGATACTTCGGTAGCCGGTCATCGGTATCCATTCTGTTTTCAAGCTTCTGAAGAAACGCTCCATCGGACTATTGTCCCAGCAGTTTCCTCGTCTGCTCATGCTTTGCTTTATCTGATAAGAAAGATAGGACAGCCATATCTTTTTGATGCTTTACACAGCTTTGACTAGGCTTTGAAATACCCATCAAAGCTCAGTCGAGGTTAGTTATGACCGTTGCCCGTAAAACAACAAAGACACCCATCGTAAAAACAACAAAGACACCCATTATTAGCTGTGTTAGCGCTGAGTAGCTTGAAATATCTGAAGTGTCAGCAGACATACGCCTATTTCCCAGGCACAGGCGTAACTGTGACCGTCGAAAACAGGGACGTTTTCGTCGAGGCTACATGGACGTATTCACGCCGAGTCACAGGATCGCCTGTGCGAAAGGCGCACCGCAGGTGATTGGCTACATTTTGCTGGCAGCTAAGCGCAAGTTTATTGGTGAGTTTGGGCTTAAAGCCATGCTAGCCGCTGTGCCAGCGGCGTA
>NZ_JWGX01000107.1:0-924 GCF_000813075.1 Shewanella sp. ECSMB14102 | reverse complement strand
GTTTTATATATACTTTGAATTAATTTCATTAAATATTTTTTTTTTAGTTTTTATATCAAGTTTTTCTATACAACGATTTAAAGCTAGAATCTATATCTTTATTTTTATATGTATAGGAACTTTTCCTATATTAATAATATTTTTTTTTTTAAATGACCAAAATATAGTATTAATTTTTTCATTAGGATTTTTAATTAAAATCCCAATATTATTTTTTCACCTTTGATTACCTAAAGCTCACGTAGAGGCAAATTTTTACGATTCAATAATTTTAGCTAGATTATTATTAAAGTTAGGAGGGTATGGTTTGATGTTAATAAACTATAGAAGAATAATAAACATATTATTTATTTATAGAATATTAGGAATAATTATTATCTCTTTATACACCCTTTTTTGTACAGACATAAAAATAATTTTAGCATATTCCTCAATTATTCATATAAATGGCATAGTGCTTATAATATTAAGAAATAATATAGAAACAGAAAATATATTTACTTTAATAATAATTAGACATTCTTTTTCTTCATCTATGATATTTTTTATAGTAGGAATAATTTATGAATATACATACAGACGAAATATTATAATCAATAAAAGCACTTTTTTAAATTTCGAAATATTTTTCATAATAATATTTTTTGTTTTATTTGCCAATATAGGTACTCCTCCTTTTATAAATTTTTTTTCTGAAATATATATATATATATCTTTAATAAATTTTAACAACAATATTTTACTAATAGTAACCATAATATTATTATTAACTATTTTATTTAATTTAATCTTATTAAAAAATTTAAGTATAGGTACAATAATAAAATTTTTTAAAATTTATAATTTAAAAATAATAGCAATATTTATTTCTTTAGAACATTTAATATATATAATTACATTTATATAAATTGATTTAGTTTATAA
>NZ_JWGX01000106.1:0-1151 GCF_000813075.1 Shewanella sp. ECSMB14102 | reverse complement strand
TTGATTTAGTTTATAAAAAAATAGTAAATTGTGGATTTACAGAAAAAATTCAATAATATTTTTTATTAATATTTTTCAAACAACTTTTATATTTATATTATTACTAACAATTTTTTACTTAAATCTATTAATTAAAACAAATATAAGATTAATTTTAAATTTTTATGAAATATTTATAAATAGAAAAATTCATTTAATATTTATTTTAGATACTTACTCTTTATTGTTTTTTTTTATTATTATAATAGTTGTATTAAACGTAATAAGATTTATAAAAAATTATATGTTCAAAAAAAAAGACATAAAAATATTTATTTTTATAACTATAATGTTTGTGTTATCAATAATATTTTTAGTGTTTTCGTTTAACATTTGAACTATAATTTTTGGATGAGAAGGATTAGGAATTAGCTCATTTTATTTAATTTTTTATTTTAACAATTATGATTCTTGAAATAGAAGAATTAAAACCTTTTTTAATAATAAATTTGGAGATTGTTTTATAATTATATCTATAATCTTTATACTTATAAATAAAAATAAAATAATAATTTTTTTTTTAATATTAGCATTATTAACTAAAAGAGCACAATTTCCTTTCATAGCTTGATTACCAATAGCTATAGCAGCTCCCACACCTATTTCAGCTATAGTGCATAGTTCCACATTAGTTACTGCTGGGTTATATATTTTTTTCCGATTATCTAATATATTAATTAGAGTTATTAATTTAAATATTTTTATAAATTTATGTTTAATTTCTATATTAATTAGTGGATTAAAAGCTTTAATAGAAAAAGATATAAAAAAAGTTATTGCTTTATCTACTTTAAGACAAATTGGATTAATATTATTTTTCCTTTTAATAAATATAAAATTAATTTCATTTCTTTATATATGTAATCATGCTTTATTTAAATCTTTAATATTTATTAATATGGGATATATAATAATATTTAATTACTCAAATCAATATATTTTTAATATAAATACTTCAAATATAAATTTATTCTTTAATTTTTCTTTTAAGATTTCTTGTTTCAATTTAATAAATCTAACATTTTACTCTTCTTTTTATTTAAAAGAAATTTTATTAATAAATTTAAATTTTTCAATAATTAATCTAATAAAATTTATTATTTTCTTATTTA
>NZ_JWGX01000105.1:0-1705 GCF_000813075.1 Shewanella sp. ECSMB14102 | reverse complement strand
CTTTCAGTGAGATCGTCAAGCGATCTGTCTTAACTGATCGGCATTACCGCATCGCGGGGTTTTTTATTGCCTTTAAGACTCAAGTCTGATTAACAGATAACCACTTGAAAGCAATAGCATCAATAATGCGCAAAACACGGGTGACAAGCGCAATTAAACTTCGTATACTCTCTCCCGCTTCTGGTGATGACGATTGCCTTAAGCCGGCCCCTTAGCTCAGTTGGTTAGAGCACACGACTCATAATCGTTAGGTCCCCAGTTCGAGTCTGGGAGGGGCCACCATATTTTTCGAAGGCTTAGCTAACTCAATTTAGCTAAGCCTTTGTTGTTTCTGTGGCGTTGGGTGCTGTAGCGTTCAAACTCGCATTAGAAAATATCTTGTTGCCTTCCCCAAACCTCCCCAATAAAGTATCGGTCAAAGAGTATGCATGTAACCGCTTTTGAAGTGGTGGCAATTCCTAAACTGTACATCTAAGGACTAACATGAAAATTATAGGGATATTTACAGCGTTAATAACGCTATCGGCTTGCACCTACACATCTAACATGAACGTAGGAACCAATTTCAGTTCCGAGCAGGTGGCAAAGATAGCAAAGGGCAAAACGGCAGAAGCAGATTTAGTTAACCTCTTTGGTCAGCCACAAGTAAAAGCTGTCATCAACGAAACAGACGTAAAGTGGATTTACAGTTACACAGAGGGCAGCGCATCTGCCCAAGCGTTTACCATGAAAACCACATCCGACTTCACGACTCACACACTTGATATTTTGCTTAGAAATGGTGTGGTAGTGAACTTCGCAGAAACCCACGCGCCAACAAATATGACTATCAACACTCAAAGCTCAATAAAGTAATCAAGTGACTGTATGGACATATTGGACTATTACGACCTAAAGGAATGGTGGAACACGGCGTTAATGCCTGCACAACGCGCTCAGATAGCCAGAGACTATCAGCCGATGGGTTACCCTTCAGGCACACCATTTCTCTACTCGCCAATCGGCAAATCCTATGGTGAAACGGGTAAGTGCTGCCTACTGGACGTCTTAGCGTGTGTGGCAAAGGATGCCGCGAAAGACATCATCTGGAACAAAACCGAGCAAGCGGTAAAAGAGGCTCTTAGCCAGACTAAGCGAAATTACATAGATATTCACTTAGCTCTAGCTGGTTTAATTAAATATCATTACCGTTTGCGAAATGACCAAGCTCATTATGAAAAGGCCAAAGAGTTTTGCTTATTGCAGATATCTATTTCCAGTAAATTAGTCAAAAAATTTCGTTATCCCGAAAAACCGAAAGAATTAAAACGGCTTCATAAATTAACGGGTATGACTCATCCCTATTATGATGAGCCTCAAATTCTGCCTTCACATACAGGTTACAAACAACTTGCTATCATTCTTGAAAAAGAAGGCGATCTTAAAGGTGCACTTGAACTGGCCAAGAATGCATTACAGCAAGGGTGGACTGATGATTACGAAAAGCGAATAGCGAAACTAACAGCCAAACTTGCCAAGCAAAGGTAGCCCTTTTTATAGAGTAAGAAAACTCATCCTAAAGGTGTCCAAAAACTCCTTTAGCGATGTCAGAAAACGATCTGCTAATGATGTCGGAAAAGTCCACCAGCGATGTTGGTGAATTGCAGCCCAATTAAGCTTACAAACTCAAGGCGTTACGGCACTGACTGTTCGATTAAAAGATAAT
>NZ_JWGX01000104.1:0-576 GCF_000813075.1 Shewanella sp. ECSMB14102 | reverse complement strand
CAAGATATGGAAACCAAAATTTTATACTTGCCACCGCCAATAGGTTCTTTGGTCGCTTGAACCGCTAATGACGGGCTTCCACCAGTCGCATTATAAGTTTGCAGAAGGACATCGGTGACTATTTGTAGCTTGAATCCAGCATTACGTACAATCCAAAGCTGAGCGGCTTCCCACTTAGCTTTGCAGTCTTTTTCATCAATACAAACTGGTGTTGTCGCCTCAAGTTGCGCCCGTTTAGCTTGAATATCTGCCGATGGAGTAGTTGCACAACTTGCGAGCGTTAGTAGGCATGCAGAAAAAATAAAACGTCTGTTCATTATTTTCGTCCTTGATAGTTGGTCGAGTTCCAACTCATTGATTATTTTTAATAACTATAAAATTTATTTATGAAGTTACATTTAAACATTATTTTTACGGCATGTATGATGTCCAAGTATTACTCATCTTTGCAAACGATAGCGCGGTGGTGAGCCCAAAATGTAAGTCAGACTTCCCTCATTGACACAGGTCGCAATAGCTGCACATATGGCGGTAGTGTTCATAAATCTGTGTCATTTGAGTAATATACACCCAAAA
>NZ_JWGX01000103.1:0-1447 GCF_000813075.1 Shewanella sp. ECSMB14102 | reverse complement strand
ATGTCACTGTCGATGACGGCAACGGCGGCACAGATACCGAGACTGTCACAATCACAATCAATGGAACCAACGACCCGGTTGAAGGCGAATTTGCCAAAGAGATCTGGGTTCCGGCCTCCCTGTTACAACTCTCGGATCCTTATCTTGCCGGTTATCCGCTGAATATTGATGTTCCAACCGATGTAGATGCCACGGATGAAATTAGCATCACAAACCTGAGTCTTGAGTTTATCGATCCTGCAGAAACTGCCGAGCTAGGCTCTATTTGGTACTGGGATGATGGCGAGCAGATGCTGGTGCAGTATGACTTTGACAATCCTGAAGCCTTGTCTGCAGCAGAGTTAGGCAGTCTGGTCTATATGCCGGGTAATAACGGTGATATTGAGGAACAGCTGGATATTTCTCTGACCTTCACAGTCAACTCAGGTACAGAGCAGGTGGTTGGCGACTTCATCATCCATGCGGTGCCGGGGAACAGCTTAGGAGGGGAAAGTGTCACCATAGGTGATGGTTCATCACCTTTAACTTCAGGTAATGACCAAGATGCCATTCTCAGTATCAGTGGTGGATTCGCCGATGCGATTAATTTAGCGCCTTCCGCCGGTAGCCTGGATCTATTTACCGACTTCCAAAAATCGCCCTTTGCCATTCCAATCCCCGGCAATGAGAGAGACATTGACTCCACAGCCGGCAGCAAACGGGAAACAGAGGTATCGGTCAGGCTAACTATCAACGGTATTACCTTCATTGTGTTGCTGGCTGATCCTGTGGATAACATAGAACAAACTTGGTTTTATGATGCAGATTCTGGCTTGATGAAAGCCAGTATTGGCTACGATCAGATTGTGCAAGAGTCAGATAACTCGATAACACTCGCTGACTATCTGACCTTAAATCCAGCCCAAGCTGCCGATCAGTGGACTATTACTTACTTCGACAATGATGGAGGCAGCTATCAAGCCCGATATGTACAAGCTGTATTTACTCACGAGCTGCTGCCTGATGATGCCATTACGATAACAGGAAGCGACAACATAGATAACCTCATCTTTGGTAGCACTCAGGGTGACTCTCTCACCGGAGCTAACCAAAGTGATGAAATTGTCGGTCGCGAAGGGAATGACACCATCAAAGGTCTGGAAGGCGATGACCAATTACTGGGTGGTGCCGGTAATGACTACATCTTTGGCGGTACAGGTGCCGACTATCTGGTTGGCGGCCCCGGCAGTGACCACCTGGATGCTGGCTTAGATAATGACAGAGATATTCTTATCTGGGATGCCGGGTCTGCAGATGGCAGCACCGATGACGTCTATAACTTCTCCCCTAACACAGATGCACTGGATTTATCGGACATATTGGTTAATGAAGAAAATGGAGTTTTGGATGATTACCTGGACTTCAGCTTTGTGAATGGCAACACCATCATAACTGTCGACACGACAGG